>DVGN01000100.1 GCA_018712725.1 Candidatus Scatosoma pullicola | reverse complement strand
CCGCCTGGTGGGCGGAATCGTGGGGGAGATCGGCGATTTCGCCGACGGGGGCGGCGGAAAATTTTCCGCCCTCTTTGCCCGCATCGGTGGGCCGCTGGCGTGGCTTTTGGGGGTATACGCCGTCTATTCCCTCTTCTCCTGGCTGAAAATGTACACGCTGAACAACGTCGTCTCCCGCCGCTTCACCTGCGAACTTCGCATTGCGATGTCGGACAAGATCTCCCGCCTGCCCCTTTCCCGGCTGGACAAAATGACGACGGGCGAAGTGCTCGCCAAGATCAACAACAACGTCTCGACGATGGGCAATTCCGTGCATCAGGCGATCGACGTGCTGCTCATGGGCGGATTGCAGATCGTCGCGATCGCGGCGATGCTTTTTCTTGAAAACGTGCAGATGGCGCTGGCGACGGTGCTGCTCGTGCCCCTGTCCACGCTGCTCTCCACCTTTCTCGCCTCCAGGAGCATGCGCTGTTACGAAAAGCTGTGGAAGGAATACGAAGCGCTGTATTCCTGCGTGGAGGAGACGTACGGGGGCATGGATACGGTGCGCGCCTTCAACATGGAGGAATCGGTGCGCGAAAAGCACGCGGAGATCAACGCCCGTCTCACCGCGCTCGCCCGCCGCGCGGGATTTCTGTCCACCGTCGTCCAGCCCGTCATCGCGCTGGCAAATCACGCCTCTTTCATCGTCATCTGCCTTTTGGGCGGCATTCTCGCCGTGCGCGGGGAAGCGGAGGTCGCCACCGTCGTCACGGTGGTGCTGTATTCCAAAAATTTCGCCTCTCCCCTCACCCAGATCGCCAACGGTCTGTCCGCCATACAGCAGGTGGCTGCTGCCGCCGGGCAGGTGTACGGATTTCTGGACGAACCGGAAATGACCGCGGAGACGGGACGACTGCCCGCAAAGATCGCGGGAGAGGTGGAATTTTGCGACGTCTCCTTTTCCTATGTCCCCGAAAAGCCGCTCATCGGGCATTTCTCCTTCCGCGTCCGCGCGGGGCAGAAGGTGGCGATCGTGGGACCGACGGGGGCGGGCAAGACGACGCTCGTCAATCTGCTCATGCGCTTTTACGACCCGCAGTCGGGGCATATCGAGATCGACGGCTGCGATATCGGGCGGGTAAAGCGGGAGGACGTGCGGGATAAATTTTCCATGGTTTTGCAGGATACATGGCTGTTTGAGGGCACCGTGTACGAGAACATCGCCTACGGCAGGGAAAACGTGACGAAAGAGGAGGTGGAAAACGCCTGCCGCGCGGCGTACTGCGACCGCTTTATCCGCCTGCTGCCCAAGGGGTACGACACCGTGCTTTCCGATTCCGCCGCCCTCTCGGGCGGGCAGAAACAGCTCCTGACCATCGCGCGCGCCTTTCTGTCCGACAGACCTCTCCTCATTCTGGACGAAGCGACGTCGGACGTGGACACGCGGACGGAGGTGCTCATCCAGCGGGCGATGGACGGGCTGATGCGGGGGCGCACCTGTTTCGTCATTGCCCACCGGCTTTCCACGGTGACGGGCGCGGATGTGATCGTCGCCGTAAACGACGGAAAGATCGCGGACGTGGGCACGCACGCGCAGTTGCTCGCCGAAGGCGGTTTTTATTCGAAGCTGTATTTCAGCCAATACGCGCCCGTCGGCTGACGGCGGAAAATCGGGCGGCTTTGAAGGCGCTTTTTCGGAAATCGGGTTTTGAAGAGGGGATTTTTCCGAAAAAAACGGGCAAAATTTCCGAAAATTTCCGAAAAAATCGCCGATTCCCGCCAAAATGACTTGCCAAGTCGTTTGCGATATGGTAAAATAGGAACGCTGAAAAATTCACACCCGTTTTGCCGCGCGTATTCCGTGTCCGTAAATCTTTTCATGCGGATAGCGTTACGAGCCTTACGCGGCGCGGGGAGGAAGAACGGAGGAAGCAATTATGGCAGTTATCACTATGAAGCAGCTTCTCGAAGCGGGCGTCCATTTCGGACACCAGACGAGAAAATGGAACCCCAAGATGAAGAAGTACATCTTCGCGGCGAGAAACGACATCCACATCATCGACCTGCAGCTCACGGCGACCCTCATCGAAGAGGCGTACAAATTCGTGTGCGACAGCGTGAAAGAGGGCAAGACCGTCCTCTTCGTCGGCACCAAGAAGCAGGCGCAGGAAGCCATCAAGGAAGAGGCGGAGCGCTGCGGTCAGTTCTACGTCAATTCCCGCTGGCTGGGCGGATGCCTGACCAACTTCAAGACCATGCGCTCCCGCGTGGACAGGCTGGAAAAGCTGGAGAAGATGGAAGCGGACGGGGAATTCGACCTCCTGCCCAAAAAGGAAGTCATGCTCCTGAAAAAGGAAATGACCAAGCTGCAGACCAATCTCAACGGCATCAAGAAGATGAAGTCCATGCCCGGCATCATGTTCGTCGTCGATCCGCACAACGAGGACATCGCGGTGAAAGAAGCCCGCAAAGCGGGCATCCCCGTGGTCGCCATCACGGACACCAACTGCGATCCCGACCTCATCGACTACGTGATCCCCGGCAACGACGACGCGATCCGCGCCATCAAGCTCATCTCGTCGGTCATCGCCAACGCGGTCATCGAAGCCAACCAGGGCGCCGAAGCGCTCGTGGCGGCGGCTCCCGAAGCGGAGGAAAAAGAGCCCGAATCCATCGAAGAAGTGGTTGCGGCGGCGGACGAGCCGGCGGCTCCCGCGGCGGAAGAGAACGCGTAACAAAGCGTAAAAATTTCGGAAAAGGAGAAAGAGAATATGGCATTCACGGCAAAAGACGTCATGGCGCTGCGCGAAAAGACGGGCGCCGGGGTTATGGATTGCAAAAAAGCGCTTACGGACGCCGACGGGGATATGGCGAAAGCCGCCGATCTCCTTCGCGAACGGGGCATCGCCAAGGCAGACAAAAAGGCCTCCCGCATCGCGGCGGAGGGCATCGTCGCCTGCTATAAAGAGGGCAAGGCGGGCGTCCTCATCGAAGTCAACTGCGAATCCGACTTCGTCGCCAAAAATCCCCGCTTCACGGAGATCGCCACGGAGCTCGCGAAAGTCGCTTTGCGCGACAATCCCGCAGACGTGCAGGCGCTTCTTGCCTGCAAGGCGGACAGCGGCGAGACGGTGGAAGAATACCTCAAGAGCCAGATCGCGGTCATCGGCGAGAAGATCGCGGTGCGCCGTTTCACGATCTATAAGACGGAGGGATTCCTGGCGAGCTATATTCATCTCGGCGGCAAGCTGGGCGTCCTGCTCGACATGAAGGGCGAAGAGACGGAAGCTGCGAAAGAGACCGCGCACGAAATCACCCTGCAGATCGCCTTCACCAAGCCCGCCTATCTTACGGAGGAGGAAGTTTCTCCCGAGACGCTCGAAAAGGAGAAAGAAGTTTTGAAGCAGCAGGCGATCAACGAAGGCAAGCCGGAAGCGATCGCGGAAAAGATGGTGCAGGGCAGAATCAAGAAGTTCTACGAAGAGAACTGCCTTTTGAAGCAGGCGTTCATCAAGGACGAGAAAAAGACGGTGTCCGACCTCCTCAAAGCGGCGGGCAATCTCTCGATCAACCGTTTCGTGTTCTACGTCATGGGCGAAGGTCTGGAAAAGAAGAGCGAAGATCTGAACGAAGAAGTCGCCAAGCAGGTCGCGGCGATGAAGAAGTAAGGTTTTCTTAAATGATCCGCAAAACAGCGGTCGGCGGCACAGTGTGCCGCCGATTTTTTTGGCTTTGTTGGTTTATTGGGGCGAAACGCGTATCTACGTCGCAATACTTTGTCGGGCTTGCGTTTTTGCTCTCTTCCTTACCTTATGGTAAGAGGAGCAGCATCGCCCCATTCATGCCTCCCCTTTTTGATAAAGGGGAGGTGTCACGAAGTGACGGAGGGGATAAGAAAGTCGGTTTCGGAAAAAACGCGAGACGTGAAAAGTTTTCTGCTCCCGTCTTTATGTAAGAGAGGGGCGCTCGGCGCAACCCTGTCCCGTCCTTTTTCCTTTCAAAAAGGAAAAAGGCGGGGGCTTTTTTCCGAAAAACTTTTTTGAAAAAATTCCTCCGAACGCTTGACTTACAGTACGAATCCGTACTATAATAGGAGCGTTCGGACTTCGGACGGGACGAAAAAGGAGGCTCGCGGCATACAGATGAAAAATGCGGCGGATTATCCGGAGAGGATACGCAAACTCATGATCGCCACCAACAAGATCGACGGCGTTTACTACTATTTCGCCAAGGAAATGGGGCTGAAAGAGAACGAGTTTTGTTTTTTGTACGCGCTCAGCGACGGCAGGCAGTACACGCAGAAGGAGATATGCGACCTCTGGCTTATCCCCAAGACGACCCTGAACACGGTGGTGCGGGAATGCCTCCGTCAGGGCTATATCCGTTTTTGCGGAAACGGCCATTCGCGGGAAAAGCGGATGGAGCTCACCGAATCGGGGAAGAAATACGCGGGCGGTGCGTTGGGGCAGATCCGGGAGGCGGAATGCCGCGCGATGCAAAAGACGCTCGAAAAGTTTTCCCCCCGTTTTGCCGATGCGGCGGACTATTTCGCCGATCGGCTGCACGAAGAATTTTCAAAGATGAAAGCAGAGCTTCCGGAAGGGGAAGCAGAGGAAAAAATCCGGTGAACGTATGAATTATAAGAAATTGTTTTCTGCAACAAGACCCGTAAAATTGTTCTTTATCGCTTCCCTGCCCGGGGCGATCAGTATGCTGGCGTCCGCGCTGTATCAGCTTCTGGACGGTATTTTCGTCGGGCATGTGCTGGGGGATACGTCGTTTGCGGCGCTCAATCTCGCCTTTCCCTTCGTCATCATAAACTTTGCGCTCGCCGATCTCATCGGCGTGGGCTCGGCGGTGCCCATTTCCGTCAATCTCGGCAAGAAGAAGGAGGAAGAGGCAAACAACATCTTTACCTGTTCCGCGCTCATGATTGTGGTGACGGGCGCGGCGACGGGCGCCGTGATGTTCGCCTGCGCGCCCTTGTTTATCGGCATGATGGGCGCGGAAGGGGAGTTGGCGGAATTGGCCGTGCGCTATCTTCGGGTCTACGCTCTCTGTTCGCCCGTAACCACCATCGTCTTTGCGATGGACAATTACCTGCGCATCTGCGGAAAGATCCGTTTCAGCATGTTTCTGAATATTTTTATGTCCGTGATGAGTGCGGGCTTGGAGGCGTTGTTCCTTTTTGCTTTCAGAATGGATATTCGGGGCGCGGCGCTCGGCACCTGTCTCAGCATGGTCGTCTGCGCCCTTGTGGCGGTGGCGCCTTTCGCGGCGAAACGGATGCAGCTTCGTTTCCGCAGACCTCGTTTTCACGGCGGCATGCTCCGCACGATCGTCGCCTGCGGCAGTCCCAATTTTCTCAACAACATCGCGGGCAGGATCACCTCCATTCTCATGAACGTCCTGCTTTTGCGCTGGGGCGGACAGGATGCCGTCAACGTATATGGCGTCCTTATGTATGCGGACGGGTTTATTCAGCCGCTGATGTACGGCATGTGCGATTCCCTGCAACCCGCCGTCGGCTATAACTGGGGGGAGGGCAAATACTCCCGCGTGCGGGCGATCGAACGCTGTTGTTATATCGGCGCGGGGGTCGTCTCCGCGTTGTCGGTGCTGATTCTCATGCTCTTTCCGGGACAAATTTCTTCTCTCTTCCTCGAAGGATTGGCGGAGAATCCCGGGTTGGCGACGGAAGCGGAAACGGCGATGCGGCTCTTCGCGCTCACCTACATCACCCGCTGGTTCTCGTTCGCGACGCAGAGCTATATGCTCGCGGTGGAGAAATCCCTGCCCGCCGCACTCATTTCCGTTTCCACGGCGCTCGTGTTCCCCATGATCCTCATCGGCATCCTGTGGAACCTCCGCCTGACGGGGCTTTGGCTGAACTTTGCCCTGACCGCGCTGCTGGCGGCGGTGCTGTCGGGCGTACTGCTCTTTTTGCTCCGTCGGCAGCTGTGGCGGCCGGACGAAGAACGCGAACCGCCCGTCGGGCCTTCGGAAGCGCAGGAGGAAGGCGTCTGGATGTGACGGATCGGACTGCGCACAAACCGCAGGGCAAGCGGCGTCGGATCGCTTAAAAATATAAGAGGACGGATGATTCCGTCCTCTTTTTTGTCCCGTTCCGTTTCCCGTTTGCGATTACACCCGCATATTTCGTAAAAAACACAAAAATATCCGAAAAAACCGGGAAGAAATTTTGTGATTTATATGGATTTATTGCGCGAAATATGCTATAATAGATAAAACCGAAAAAAAGGAAGGCGGAGGAAGTTTGAAAAGCCCGTCCCGGCGCGTCTGCGGCGGGAGCGATTTCCGGACGGATTCTGCGGCAGGAGGTCAGGCATGGATATGCAGCCAAAGTACAAGAGGATCCTTTTGAAGCTGTCGGGCGAAGCGCTGGCGGGCAGGCAGGGATTCGGTCTCGATCAGGACGTCATCGCGGGCGTGGTCGATCAGATCGTGGAAGTCCATTCCCTGGGCGTGGAAGTGGGGCTGGTCATCGGCGGCGGAAATTTCTGGCGGGGGAGGCAGGGCACCAAGATGGACCGCACCACCGCCGACCACATGGGCATGCTCGCCACCGTGATGAATTCCCTGGCGATGATGGACGCCATCGAACAGCGCGGCGTGCCGGTGCGGGTGCAGACGGCGCTGAACATGGTCTCGCTCGCCGAGCCGTTCATCCTGCGCAAGGCGATACGGCATTTTGAAGAGGGGCGGATCGTCATCTTCGCATGCGGCACGGGCAATCCCTATTGTTCGACGGACACAGCGGCGGCGCTCAGGGCGTGCGAGACGGGCGCGGACATCCTTCTGATGGCGAAAAACGTGGACGGCATTTACGATTCCGACCCCAAGACCAACCCGTACGCCAAAAAGTACGACCGGCTGACCTATTCGGACATCTTAAACCGCGGTCTGAAAGTCATCGATTTTACGGCGGCGACGATGTGCATGGAGAACAACGTGCCCACGCTCGCGTTCGGGCTGGACGAAGAGAAGTCCATCGTGCGCGCGGTGTGCGGCGAAGCGCTCGGAACGGTGATCACCGTCTGAACCCAAACGACAAAAATCCGGAACCATCATTCGCAAATCAATAAAATCAATATCCGAAAAGGAGACGAAATTATGGTAGACAACGAAAAAGTAGAAGAGACCATGCTGGAATTTGAAGACAGGCTGGAAAAGACCATTTCCGTTCTGGAAGAGGACTATTCCGTCATCCGCGCGGGGCGCGCCAATCCGCACGTCCTCGACCGGGTGGAGGTGGAGGCATACGGCGGCATGAGCAAGCTCATCGAGCTGGGCAACGTCTCGGCGCTGGACGCCCGCTGCCTGCAAATCAGCGTCTGGGACAAATCCCTGCTGAAAGCGGTGGAAAAGGCGATTCTGCAATCCAATCTCGGCCTCACCCCCACCAACGACGGCAACGTCATCCGCATCGTCTTCCCGATGATGACGGAGGAGCGGCGCAAGGAACTCGTCAGGCAGATCAAGAAGATGGGGGAGGATGCCAAAGTGGCGCTGCGCAATTCCCGCCGCGACGCGCTGGACGTGTTCAAGAAGATGAAGACGGCGAAGGAGCTTTCCGAAGACGATTTCTCCGCCTGCGAAGCGGACGTCGAAAAGACGATGACCTCCGCCATGAGTAAGCTCGAAGGCGTGATTTCCGCAAAAGAAAAGGAATTGATGTCTATCTGAGCCATGAAGAGGAATAAAATAGACGGGGAGGCGCAAAAGCGGCTTCCCCGTCACGTCGCAATCATCATGGACGGGAACGGGCGCTGGGCAAAACGCCGGCTCATGCCCCGTTCCTACGGACACCGCAAGGGCATGGACCGCATGATCGGGCTTCTGGAACACGCCTACGACATCGGCGTCCCTTACGTCACCGTGTACGCGCTGTCCACGGAAAATCTGGAGCGCCCGAAAGAGGAACTCGACGGGCTGTTCGACCTCATCCGCACCCATTTTGCCGAGTACATGAAAAAGATCTGCGCGCGCGGCGTGCGGCTCAGGATTCTCGGCGATCCTTCCCTGCTCCCCGCCGACGTGGCGGAAATTATCAGGAAAGCGGAAGAGGACTCGGCGGGATACGAAGGCAAGGGGCTGAACATCGCCCTCGCCTACGGCAGCCGGGCGGAGATCGTCCGCGCGGCGAACATCGCCGTGTCCCGGGGCAAAACGCTCACCGAAGAGAGCTTTGCGGATCTTTTATATACGGGCGGACTGCCCGATCCCGATCTCGTCATCCGCACGGGAAAGGAAAAGCGGATCTCCAACTTCCTGCTCTGGCAGGCGGCGTACGCGGAATTTTATTTTTCCGACAAGATGTTCCCCGAATTTTCCGACGGCGACTTCGACGAGGCGATGGAAGCCTTCTCCAAGCGGGTCCGCCGTTTCGGCAAGACGGACGAACAATTATAAAACGGACGGGGCAGGGTTGCGGCTATCGCGGATTTTTCGCCGGCGGCAGCCCCGTTTTCCCGATGGTTGAAATCATGAAAATACGTCTGATCACGGGCACCTGCTACATCGCGGTGCTGCTCGTTTTCTATCTTCTCAAAATTTTCGTAAGCGATCTCTTTTTCGACGCGCTCATCTATGCGTTCGCGCTCATCGGCACCTTCGAAATGACCAGGGCGATGGGGGAGCGCATCACGCGCGCGGAAAAAATCGCCGTATTCGCCTTTGCGGCGGTCTGTCTGCCGGCGTGCGCCCTTGCGGAGGAATTTGCGGGGCTGGGCGTGGAGGCGGCGGCGATCTGCTTTTTCGCGCTGGCGGTGGCGCTCTTGTCCCTGCTCGTGGCGCGGCACGACGAGACGACCCCCGAAAATCTCGGCGTCGCCTTTCTCTCCGCCGTCTATCCCACCCTGCTGCTCGTCCTCCTCTCTCTCGCCAACCACATCGGGGCGGAAGAGACGGGAAGGCTTGCGGAATTTGCCTTCAATTCCGATCTCGCCATCCTCTTCATTTTCGTGATTTCCCCCTTTGCCGATTCTCTCGCCTACGTGTTCGGCAGGTTTCTCAAAGGGAAATTCCCCAAGAAGATGGCGCCCGTCGTCAGTCCCAACAAGACGGTGATCGGCGGGATCGGCGGACTTGTGGGCGGCGCGGTGGGCGCGGCGATCCTCTATTTCGCCTACAACGCCGTCGCGGGCAGCTTTGCGCAGATGTACCTTTGGCTTCCCGTATATCTTTTGATCGGTTTGCTCGCCGCCGCGGCGACGGAATTCGGCGATCTCGTCGAAAGCTGCATCAAGAGGAAAGTGGACATCAAAGACATGGGTAAGCTGATGCCCGGTCACGGCGGGATTCTCGACCGCATCGACGGCACGCAGTTCGCCGCCGTGGTCGTTTATCTGTCGTTTATAATCATACACGCGATTGCATAAGATAAGAAAGGCGCCCGGTCGCCTTTCGCATTTTTTTCGCATAGGGGAGGACATGGCATGAAGTCGATCGCCCTGATCGGTTCGACGGGCTCCATCGGCACGCAGACCTGTTCGGTCGTGCGCCGTCACCCGGACAAATTCCGCATCGCCGCGCTCGTCGCCGGCGGCGGCAACGCCGAACTTTTTCTCAAACAGGCGGAGGAATTCCGCCCCGAATACGCGGCGCTCGCCGACGAACGGGCGGGGGAGCAGATCAAAGACCGCATGCCCGCGGGCGTAAAATTCGCCTGCGGGGAAAAGGCGGCGGAAGAGGCGGTCGGCTTCGGGGATACGGCGCTGATCGCCGCGGGCGGCTTTGCGGGGCTGAAATATTCCCTCGCCGCCATTCGCGCGGGCAGGGACGTGGCGCTCGCCAACAAGGAGACGCTCGTCTGCGGCGGCGAACTCGTCATGCGGGAAGTCAGGGGGGCAGGGGTGAGATTACTGCCCGTGGACAGCGAACATTCGGCGATCTGGCAGGCGCTTTCCTTCCGCCCCGATACGCCTTTCAAGCGGCTGATCATCACCGCGAGCGGCGGTCCCTTTTACGCCTATACCCCCGATCGGCTCGCGCGGGTGACGCCCGCCGACGCCCTCCGCCACCCCACCTGGAAGATGGGCGCGAAGATCACGATCGACAGCGCCACCCTCCTCAATAAGGGCTTCGAAGTCATCGAAGCGGGGTGGCTGTACGACGCGCCGCTCGAAAAGATCCATACCATCGTCCAGCCTGAAAGCATCATCCATTCGATGGTGGAATTCGCGGACGGGGCGGTGCTGGCGCAGATGAGCTGTCCCTCCATGGAGCTGCCCATCCAGCTGGCGCTCACCTATCCCGACCGGCTGGACTGCGGCGTGAAGCCGCTCGATTTCCAAGCGCTCGGCACATTGCATTTCCTGCCCCTCGAACGCAGGCGTTTCCCCTGTTACGATCTCGCCCTGACGGCGGCGGAAAAGGGAAAAAACTATCCCTGCGCCCTCAACGGGGCGGGGGAGGTCGCCGTGCATGCCTTTCTGCAAGGCAGAATCGGCTTTACGACGATCGCGGAAATCATCGCCGCCGCGCTTTCGGAGACGGAGGAAATGCCCGCGGACAGCTACGAAGCGCTTTCAGAGACGGACGCGCGGGCGCGGCAGGCGGCGGAAAGACACATCGCCCGCCTTTCCCGTTCCGTCTGAATCTGAACGGCAGGAAGTTCGCGGCGCGCTGAATTGCCGGAAGCATCGAAATCATTGAAATCATCGAAGAGGAAATTATTTTGAGCCTGACACATCTTCTCTCATTCGCATCGGTCATGAAGAGCATCGGCGGGGTTCTTCTCGCGGTGATCATCCTGCTGGCGATGGTGACCATCCACGAATTCGGACATTACCTTGCGGGCAAGATCCTGCACTTCAAGATCGACGAATTTTCCGTCGGTTTTGGTCCCGCGCTCCTCAAAAAGCGCAGCAAAAAGACGGGGGAGCTGTTCGCCCTCCGCCTCATCCCCCTGGGCGGGTACTGCGCCTTCGACGGGGAGGACGATACGGACGACGAACCGGATACAGCGGATAAATCGGATAAAGCGGTGAAAGCGGATGAAGCGGCGGCGGAAAAAGGGGACGCAGCGGAAATTTTCCCCGACCTCTCCGCCGGGACGCCGCCCGAAAACACCGCGGACAATCCGGCGGCGGAACGCCCGTCCGAAAGCGCCTGTGAGGCACCCGGGACAGAGACGACGGAAAATATTTCGGAAAATATTTCGGAAAATTCGTCCCCCGAAACCGAAACGCGGACGGCGGTCGGAAAAGAGAGCGAAAAAGAGACCGGAAAGGAAGCCGGAGCCGCCCCCGCGGGGGAGGGGAAGAAGTTCAACGACCAGCCCCCCTGGAAGCGGATCGTGGTGCTCGTCGCGGGCGCGACGATGAACTATCTGCTCGCGCTCGTCATCATCGTGCTGATGTTCACCTGTCTGGGTCGCCCCCGCTCGTATATCGTCCCCGCGGCGGAATCTCAGATAACGGAGGCGGGCGCGGACGCTTTGCAGGCGGACGACGTCGTCCTGTCCGTGGCGGGAAAGGATCTCTATCTCATCACCGATTATGTGGACGCTTTGAACGGCAGAAAACAGGGGGAGGTCGTCCGGGTGGAAATCCTGCGGCTGACGGAAGAGCGAACCCGGCAGCGGATGACCCTCTCCATAGAATTGAAGGCGGACGGCAATTTTGCGAACATGTCGGACACGGGCGTCGTCTACGAGATGCTCGGCGTCGATCCCGAAAGCTGTTCGATCACCTTCGCGTACATGAAACAGGGCTTTTGGGAAAGTTTCGGGGACGCGTTCGTCTATTCGTGGAAGCTGGGAGGCACGGTGCTGCGCTCTCTCGGAGAACTTCTGACGGGCAAATTGGGGCTCAGCTCGATGGGCGGGCCGGTGACGACCATCCGCGTGACGGCGGAAGCGGCGTCCTATAACCTCTATTCCTTCCTGAACATCGCGGGCTTTATCGGCGTCAATCTCGCCGTGTTCAATCTGCTGCCCATCCCCGCCCTGGACGGCTCCAAAGTCATCTTCTGCCTCATCGAATGGATACGCAGAAAGCCGGTCAACCGCAAGGTGGAGGCGATGATCCATCTCGTCGGCATCGTGTTCCTCTTCGCGTTTGCCATTCTCGTGGACGTCTTGCAGTTTCTGTAAAAATCCGCCGTCCGCGGCGGCATAAAACCCCGATCGGGAGGAGCACAAAAGAAGAATGAACATCGTCGAAAAATTGAAAAAATTGTTTTTCGGAAAGAAATCGGCAGAAGGGAATTCGGCAGAGCGGGAAAGGGCGGACGCGCGCTCCGCAGCCGAAGACGCGGAGGGGCTCAGACCTCTGCTTTGTCCTTCCTTTCCGTTCGTCGTGCAGTGGAGGGAGGAGAGTGACCTTTCGCCCGCGGACAGCAAATTCGGCGGCGCGCCCCTGCTCCCGCCCGGCTTTGTCTGGCCCGTCTATGCGGGAGAAGTCGTTTGTCCCGTCTATCGCGCGGACGAGATTGTAAACGGGGAAAAGCGGGAGCGCCCTCTCTCCTTTCTGATGCAGATCGACCTCTCCGGGCTGCCGCCCGCGGCAAGGGGTTCTCTCCCCGCGAAAGGGTATCTGAGTTTCTTTTACGATCTGCAAACGGGCCGCTGGGGAGGAGAGGCGGAAGATTTCGGTTGCGCGCGGGTGTATTATTTCCCGGACGGCGACCTCTCGCCCGTCGAGCCGCCCGCAGGCACCCGCCTGCCCGAACGGAAGATCTGTTTTTCCGAAGCCCCCGACCTGCCCGATTGGGAAGAGTTCGTCGAATCGGACAAAACCTTCGGCGGGGATCGGGAGGCTTATGACAGGGCGCGCGCCCTTCTGGGCGTCGATCGGGAGAAGGAAGAGGAGGCGTATAACGGCAAACTGCTTGGCTATGCCCAAATCATACAGGATTCCATGTTGCAGGAATGCGAAGAGATGTCCCGCCGGTCGCGCGGGGAGGACGCCGACGACGAAGAGGACGTCTTTGTCAAAAGCCGGGATTGGACGCTGCTTTTGCAGATCGGCACGGTAGATTTCGGCATCGACGAAGAGGAACTGATGTGGGGAGACGACGGGAACTTGTATTTCTATATCCGCCGTCGTGATCTCGCCGCCCTCAACTTCGGCGGGGCGTGGGCAATTCTGCAATGTTTTTGAGGACGATCTCTGTCGTTTTATTCCAAACGGCAGGGGCAGGGATTTGACGATCGCAACATCTTTCGCGTTTTGAACCGTCCCGGAAGGCGTTTGTCCGAAAAAAATATATATTGTGTCTTTCTCCCGTTTTTTACGAAAAGCGGGAGAAATTTTTTATGCGCTTGACAGCAAATTTTTATTCTGCGAAAATAGAGCCGATGTCGGGGCGCTCTGCCGTCGGAAAGATATTTTCGGAGGTAAAAAAATGAATCATTCGCAATTTTTCGGAAACGCGCGGGAGGCGGGTTTCCGTTGGGGCAGCGCGCTCCTTTCGCGGGGCGTGCATATCGGCGGCGGGGGCGGATTCGCGCTTTCGGACGCCCGTCGGACTTTTGCCGCCGCGTGCCGGAAATCGTATCGGGAATTTTTCCCCGAAATTCTCGCGGAGGCGGAGGGGATCGCGGAGGGACAGAAAATGGCGGCGGACAACCTCGCCTGCTTCCTCTTTTCCATGTATGCCTTTCCCGTGGGCGCCCGCTGCACCTGCATCGCCTTGGAAAAGGACGGGGAAAGGGCGCTGGGCAGAAACAGCGATTTTCTCTCCTCTCTCGCCGATCTGTACGACAGCGCCCACTATGTGCCCGACGCGGGATATGCCTTTGTCGGCAACACGACGGCTTTTTCCGAGATGGAGGACGGAATGAACGAAAAGGGGCTTGCGGCGGGGCTCACCTTTGTCTGTCCCCGCCTGCGCCGCCCCGGTTTCAACGCGGGGATGTTGGTGCGCTATCTGCTGCAAAAATGCGCGAGCGTCCGGGAGGGCCTGGCAGCGCTCTCCTCCCTTCCCGTCGCCTCTTCGCAGACGATCGCGCTGGCGGACAAAGACGAGATCGCCGTCGTCGAATGCTCGCCCGAAAAGTCGGTCGTACTCCGCCCGGAAGAGGGCTTCGTCCTCTCCGTCAACGATTTCTCCTCCCCCGAAATGGCGGCGTATAAAAATCCGCCCGACTTCGACGACTGGCGGGCTTCCGAACGGTACGCCTTTGCCCGTTCCGCCCTCCGCAAGGCGATAAAGGGCGGGGACAGGGGTGAGATGATCGCCAAGAGGTTGCTTTCCGCGCCCATGCTCTGCGACTATCGCGGCATCCCCGACGCGGATACGGTGTGGTCGTCCGTGTACCTGCCCGCAAGTCAAAAGATCTTCCGCGCGGAAGGCAATCCCTCAGGCACTCCCTTTCGGCCCGATACGCGGCTGTCTGTGCCGGGCAGGGATTTGACGAGCGCAAATCTTCGGACGCCGTAACCGGGACGTCCGCCCCGCTTTTTCGCCCGCCGCGGCAGAAAGAAAAATTCCGGATAAAAAAATTTGCGCCTGTCAAGCAAAAACGCTTGACAGGCGTTTTCCTTTCGGGTATAATGGAGAACGATCGGGCGGGAGGCGGCGATGGCACGGACTTTTCACAAGACGATCATTACGGACGCGGATCTTCCCGCGCGGGAGACCCTTCCCGGCAATATGCTCAAAGACGCGGAATTTCTGCGGCTGTGGGACGTTTACAGCCCCCTGCTCACCCCGCGGCGGCGGGAGATCGCCGACCTCTATTTCAATTACGATCTCTCTCTCGGCGAAATTGCCGAGCAGAAGGGCGTTTCCCGGCAGAGCGTGTCCGACTGTCTGCACAAATGCCGTTTGCAGCTGGAAGAATACGAGGAAAAACTCGGTTTCTTTCAGGCGCTCCGCGAGGCGTCGCTCGATTGTTCCCGCCTTTTGACGCGGGTCACCCGCTGGGCGGAAGCGCAGAGGGAAAAGCACCCCGAATGGGGGGCGGAGCTGGACGGACTGACCCGTTCCCTTTCGGAAATCCTCTCTTTTCAAGAGCCGGAGGAAGGGAACGAAGCGGGCAAAGAGGGCGAAACGGCGGGGCAGACGCCCGAAAAAAGCAGTCCAAATAAGGCGTAAGGAGGGAGCATGGCTTTATTCGCGTCGCTTTCGGAGCGGCTCAATCACATTTTTTCTAAACTCACCAAACGCGGAAAGCTCACCGAATTGGAGATAAAGACGGCGATGCGGGAGGTGCGCGTGGCGCTTCTGGAAGCGGACGTCAACCTCAAAGTCGCCAAGCAGTTCATCGCGGACGTCTCGGAAAAGGCGGTGGGGCAGGAGATTTTGTCCTCCCTCAATCCCGCCCAGCAGGTCATCAAGATCGTCAACGACGAACTCATCGCCTTGATGGGCTCGAAAAACGCCAGACTCGAAGTCTCACCCAAGCCCCCCACGGTCATCATGATGTGCGGATTGCAGGGCGCGGGCAAGACGACGCTGTGCGGCAAACTCGCGGTGCTTTTGAAAAAGCAGGGCAAAAAGCCCCTTCTGGTCGCGGGGGACATCTACCGTCCCGCGGCGATCAAACAGTTACAGGTCGTGGGCGGAAACGCGGGCGTCGAAGTGTTCGAACGGGGCACGCAAAGCCCGATTAAGACGGCGAAAGAGGCGGTCGATTACGCCCCCGGAATGGGCTATGACACCGTCATCGTCGATACGGCGGGGCGGCTGCAGATCGACGACGCCCTGATGCGGGAATTGGAGGACATCAAAAAGGCGGTGGACGTCACCGAAACCCTGCTCGTCGTGGACGCGATGACGGGGCAGGAGGCGGTCAACGTCGCGGAGACCTTCAACTCCCGATTGGAGATCACGGGCGTCATCCTCACCAAACTGGACGGCGACACGCGCGGCGGCGCCTGCCTGTCCATCCGCGCGGTGACGGGCAAGCCCATCAAGTTCATCGGCGTGGGCGAAAAGCTCGGCGATCTCGAACCCTTCTATCCCGAGCGCATGGCGTCGCGCATCCTCGGCATGGGGGACGTCCTGTCCCTGATCGAGAAGGCGCAGCAGGCGATCACGGAAGAGGACGCCAGGAAGCTGCAAAAGAAGATGAAGGAAAATTCCTTCACGCTGAACGACTATCTCGAACAGTTCGCGATGCTCAAAAAGATGGGCGGCGCGCAGTCCCTTCTGGGGATGCTGCCCGGCATGAATAAACTGAAAGTGGACGAAAAGGACATCGACGAGAAGAAAATCGAACATACCAAGGCGATGATCCTCTCCATGACCCCCGCGGAGCGGGAAAATCCGTCCATCATCGACAGCCGCCGCAAGCGCCGCATCGCTGCCGGCTCGGGCACGAGCGTGCAGGATATCAACCAGCTTTTGAAGCAATTCGAACAGAGCAAGATGTTGATGAAGCAGTTAAAGGGCGGCAAAGGCAGGTTTAGGTTGCCGTTCTGATCGGGCGAAACGCGTATATACGTCGTTCTGCATTGTCGGGCTTACGTTTTTGCTTGGTCATGTACTACTTTGTACACTCCCTGCGCAAAATCCGCGCCCTTCGCGTCTTGCTTGCATCTACGCGTTTTAACGTAACCCTGTTCGTTTTATTGAGCGAAATGCGGATGATAAATCCGCAAAGATTCCGCATTATTGCCAATAACGCCGTGCCGGAAAGGCGGGGCGAAAAAAATCAATAATTTTTACAAGATACTTTGGAGGTATTTATCATGGTTAAAATGAGGCTTTTGAGATTGGGCGACAAGAAGAACCCCATCTACCGTATCGTGGTCGTGGACAGCCGCAAGGCGATGAGCGGCGAGTATATCGACTGCGTGGGTCACTATCGTCCCACCTGCGACCCCGTCGAACTGACCGTCGACGTCGAAAAGGCGAAGGATTGGATTTCCAAGGGCGTGCAGCCGACCGAAACGGTGAAGAACCTCTTGGTGAAGACGGGCGCGATGGAAAAATCCGCCAAGCTCAGCCCTTCCAAGACCAAAGGCAAGAAATCCAAGAAGTAATGCCGCCCCTGCGGGCAGAGCAGAGCGCGGGCGCGCTTTCGCATGCGCCCGCGGGTGAATTTTTGACAGGAGGAGTTTATGCTGGATCTGGTCAAATATATCGTCAATCAGTTTGCCGAAGATAAGGACAGCGTGGAATACGAAGTCAACGAAAAGGAGCGGGTGATCGAAATCGTCGTGACCCTGCCCGCGTCCGACATGGGCAAAGTTATCGGCAAACAGGGTAAAATCGCCAAGGCGATGCGCACCATCGTCCGCGCCGCGACGCCGAAAAACGGCAAGAAATACGTCGTCGAGATCAAGGAAAAGGGCGGAAACGCCGTCGACCGCGACGACGGCGGGGACGAGACGGAGGAGACGGAAGAGGCATAACGCCGCTTCCGACGCAAAGAGAGGGCGGGGCTCGTCTGAGGGGCCCCGCCCTTCGGCAAAAATCCCAAAAAACCGCCGCCCGTCTGCCGTTTGGCGGGGGCAGGGGAGGAACGAGTTATGGATCGCCTGACAATCGGCGAAGTTTTGAAGCCGCAGGGCATCCGCGGCGAATTGAAGATCAAGACGTTTACCGACACCCCGCAGGACTTTTCCGCGTTCGGCAGGGTGTTCATCGGCGGAACGGAATACCGAATCCTGTCCTTCCGCATCGGCGAAGGCGGATTTGCCTATCTGGGTCTCCGCGGCGTGCCCGACCGGAACGCCGCCGAACTTCTGCGCGGCAAGAAGATAGAGGGAGATCGGGAGGACGCGCCCGCGCTGGAAGAGGGCAGGTATTACATCGTGGACATTCTCGGCATGGACGCGGTCACGGAGGAGGGGGAATTTCTCGGCAAAGTCGCCGACATCACCCCTTTGAGCACGGAGGTGTACACGCTCGAAAAGGAGGGAAAGCGCATTCTCTTTCCCGCCGTTTCCGGCGTGATCGTCAGAGTGGACAAAGAGCGGGGGCAGATCGTCGTCGACAAAAAGCGCTTTGACGAAGTCGCCGTGTTCTGACCGCATCGGCAAAAAATCCCCCGCCGCGCGGGGGACTTCTGCTTTTTTAAGTCGGTTATCCGGTTTTCCGGGTCGGTTAAGCGGCGTTTTCTTCCGTCTGAACGGCGGGCGCCGCGCTCTTTTTCGGCCTCATGAGCGCCGCGAGCTGATCGAGTACGCCGAGTTTCGCCAGCAGGTACAGGACGACGGCGGCGATGATGCAGTCGGCGGGCAGATAGATGCACTGATAGATGAAGGAATAGACAAATCCGTTGGAGACCGCCCAGCCGGGAAGTTCCATCCACACCGCGTCCTGCGCGAAATAGATGATGCCCGAAAACAGGTGGAACACAAAGCGGACGACGTAGACCGCAACCGTGCCGAGGACGACGTTGAAGGTCGTCTTTTTGGTGAATTTTTTGGCAAGGCCCATCACGCCGATGGAGGCGAAGGCGAGCAGATAGTCGAGAACAAAGGTCATCGGGGTGAGGATGTAGGGAGAGGTCGCGAAGTTGAACAGACCCATGGCGATCCCCACGAGCAGCCCTTCCGACACGCCGTAGACATAGGTATAGATGAGGACGGGGACGAAGCTCGCCGCCGTGACCGACCCGCCGTTGGGCACGGGGCTGACCTTGAACAGGGACAGGACGAAGGACAGACCCAGAGTGACGCCCGCAAAGGCGAGTTTTTTGGCGTCGTACTGCTTTCTGCCCTTGACGCAGAGCAGGGCGATGACGCCGAAGAGAAGGAAGATGCAGCCGACGGAAATCCACTTGACGATGTTCGTGGTCCTCTCGCTGATCTCGAGAAGGGCATTGAGTGACATAAAAAGAGCCTCCTTTTCTTTTGTCCGCCGTATCCGCGCGGTCAAAAAACGCGCCCGACAGCCGATCCCCGGTCTGTAAACCGAAAAAAGGCGCGCGGGCGCGGAAAGTCTCTTTCAACCTCGTTTTACCGATCTCTCGCTCAAGCATTGCCTTGCCGATTCTATGGTATAATCTCAGCCTTTTGAGGGGCACCCACGACGGATTTGTTAAATTTGTATTATCATTATACCCCGCTTTTATAAAAAAGTCAACCCTTTGGAGTAAGGTACGGGAAATTTCCCGAAAAAAATAAAAAGCGGACACCAGGGGAGGGACGACATATGTCGGAAGATAAAAAACAAGACCGGAAGGACAAAGAAAATTACGAATTTTACGCCTATCTCGACCGGATGAAGTTCATCCGGCGCTGGCAGCTGATGCGCTCCACCCGCGACGAGAACATCATGGAGCATTCGCAGAGCGTCGCGGTGCTTTCGCACGCGCTCGCGGTGATTCACAACGAAGTGTTCGGCGGGCACGCGGACGTGGGCAGGACGGTGCTGTACGCGCTCTACCACGAGACGAGCGAAGTGATGACGGGGGATCTGCCCACGCCCGTCAAATATTATAACCGCAGTATCACGGGCGCCTATAAAGACCTGGAAAAGCACGCCTGCGAGAAGATGGCGGGAATGCTCCCGGAAGAGATGAAGAGGGGAATCTCCCCCTATATTCTCGCGGACGAGACGAGCGGGGAATATAAGCTGGTCAAGGCGGCGGACAGGCTGGCGGCGTACATCAAATGCCTGGAAGAGCTGCGCTCCGGCAACGCCGAATTTTCCAGGGCGAAAAAGAGCATCGAAGAGGATCTTCACGCGCGGCGGATGCCGGAAGTGGAATATTTCTTCGAAAAATTCATCCCCGCGTTTTCTCTGTCGCTGGACGAGCTGGAAGGCTTCTGAAAAGGGGGAAAAGTGCCCGTGTAAAACGCCCGTGCAGGGGTCGGGAAAGCCGTCCGGGCGAAAAGAGGACGGGGGTATGTATTTGCGCACGGCAGAAATGCGAAAAAAATTCTCCCGCAATATTCACTCACTTTTCAGAAAACCTTAAAGCTATCAACGAAAAAAGGGTTATAATAGTAGGTACGAAAATAATCAAGAATAAAATCGTCCGGCGAGTATATGGAGTGCAGATCGGCGCAGGTTTCCGATACCGCCGGGGGAGGCTTTCGGATATGAAGAAGACGGTTAAGATGGTGGTTGCGGCGGTTTGCGTCGTCTCCATGGCGGTCGGCTTTACCGCCTGCGATTTCAGCGACGAGAACGCCAAGTCCGCCTACGAGATCGCGGTGGAGAACGGATTTACGGGTACGGAGGCGGAATGGCTGAACAGTCTTCGTGGCGCCAACGGCTCGGACGGCAGCGATCTGGATATCAACGACGTCTACGACGCGGCGGTGCAGAACGGCTATGAGGGCACCTTCCTCGAATTTCTCAAAGAGTACCTTTCGGCGGATATTTCCGAAAACAACGACACGGAGACGATCGCCCACAATATGATGTCGGTGGTTTCCGTCTACTGCGGATTTACGGTGACGGAGACGATCGGCGGCGGATTTTTCGGCGGCGGGCAGACGGTGGAAGAGGTCGTGTGCTCGGCGGGCAGCGGCGTCATCGTCGGCCTGAACAAGGAAGCGGGCACCGCGTACGTCGTCACCAATTACCACGTCGTCTACAACGTGGATGCCGATTCGCAGATCTCCGATTCCATTTACCTGTATCTTTACGGGGGCATGAACACTTTTGACACTTCGACGGGCAGAGACGAAGAAAACGGCATTCCCGCTACCTATGTGGGCGGCGCGATGAATTACGACATCGCCCTGCTCGAAGTACAGGGCAGCGACATCCTGCGCGAGAGCAGCGCCGAAGTCGCCGAAATCGGCAGTTCGGAAGACCTCCGGGCGGGCGAACGGGTGTACGCGATCGGCAATCCCGAAGGGGAGGGCATTTCCGTGACGGAAGGGGTGATCTCCGTGGATTCGGAGACGCTCACGATGACGGGCGCGGACGAAAAGACGACGGTTTCCCTGCGCGTCATGCGCACGGACGCCGCGATCAATTCGGGCAACTCGGGCGGCGGACTGTTCGACGCCGACGGCAAACTCATCGGCATCACCAATGCCAAGCGCGTCGACCAGCTCGGCGAAGGGGCGCTCGGTCAGACCGAAGTGGAAGAGAGCATCGACAATATCGGTTATGCCCTGCCCATCACGCAGGTGGGGTACGTCGTGGACAATATATTGGCAAATGACGGCAAAGTTGTCCGCGGACAGCTCGGCGTCACCGTCCAGAAAACGGATTCGAACGGGGAGATCGACAATACGGGACGGGTCGCCGTCACCGAAGAAGTGACCGTAATATCCGTGACGGCCGGTTCTGCGGCGGACAGCAGATTGCAGACGGGTGATATCATCCGTTCGATGCAGATCGGCGGAACGACGTACACGATCACCCGTATGTATCAGATCACAGACCTTCTCCTCAACGTCCGTCGGGGCGATTCGATCGTCATCACGGTGGAGCGCAACGGCTCCATGACGCCCGTGACCGTCGAATTTATCGAGGATTCCGATTTTGTGACCATCGCCTGAGAAAGGACATAACATTCGACCATACAATTCTCTTTATATTTTTTCATTATTTTCTCTCTTATATATTTTTCATCGGGGAAGCGTTTCCGGGTCAAACCGGGAACGCTTTCTCGTTATAAATATAAATCCGCAGGAATCCGATTTTCGTTCAAAATAAGATATGCGGCGGCGCACAGCGCCGCCGCACTCGTCCGTGGGACGAGAAAATGTCGCCTCATTTTTTCTGTCCGCCCGGTTTCCGATTCAGGAGGATCGTCCCGAAGATGAGGAGCAGCGGAAAAACGGTTGCAGTCATCAGCCCCGTTTGCAGATTGCCGCCCGCCGTTCCGGAGAGGCCGCCGACCATGGCAGGGCCGACGGTGGCGCCCAGATCCCCAGCCAAAGCCAGAAACGCAAACATGGCGGTGCCGCCATTCGGGCACTTCCGGGAGGCAATGCTGATCGTGCCCGGCCACATGATGCCGACCGAGAAGCCGCACAGCGCGCATCCCGCCAGCCCGACGGCGGGCAAATCGGCCAAGGATGCTGTCAGGTAGCAGGCCGCGCATAATATGCCGCACGCTATCATCGCCTTGTTCAGGTCGAGTTTCCCGCTCATCTTTCCGTACAGGATGCGGGAAATTCCCATAAGCGCCGCGAACAGGCACGGTCCCGCCAGATCCCCGGCGGCTTTGGAGACGCCCATTGCCGACTCGGTAAAGGCGGACGCCCATTGCGCCATAGAGGCCTCTGAGGCGCCGGCGCACGCCATAACCAGTACGAGCAGCCAGAACAGCGGCAGTCTGAAAAGCTGACCGGGGCGCATGCTTTCGCCCGCTTCCACCGTCCGTTCGATGGGACAGGAGATGAAGTTGAAGGTATTGAGCAACGGCACCGCCGCCCAGATCAGGGTGAGGATCTTCCAGTTTCCCGTGCCGAAGGCTGCGAAAAAGAGGGTTGAGCACAAAATCACGCCGACCGCCCCCCAACAGTAAAAGGAGTGCAGCAGACTCATCATGCCGGCTTTATTTTCGAAGGGACAGGCTTCGACGATCGGGCTGATCAGCACTTCGATGAGGCCGCTGCCCATGGCGTAAAGGACGACCGAAATCAGAATCCCTGCAAAAGGGACGGGGAGCAGCTCCGGCAGGATCGTCAATAGGGCGAGTCCCGCCGCGGACAGCACCTGCGAAGCCGCCACGCAGAACCGGTATCCTATCCTGTCTGCAAATTTTGCGGCGGCAAAATCGATTAAAAATTGCGTCAGATAGAACGCGAGCGGAATCAGGGCGATCTTTTCCAGCCCGATTCCGTAAGCGCTTCCGAAGGTCAGAAACAGAAGCGGCGCGAAGTTTGCGGCGATGGCTTGGGTGACATAGCCGAGACAGCAGGCGGCAAGCGTTTTTTTGTAATTTTTTTGTCCGGTCATAGAGTCTCCTTTCGTTCGATGCAACGTTGCATGCAAATGATATTATATCACAAAGATCGGCAGAAAGGAAGGCACGGAAAGCCCGGATATAAGCATTATTTACCCAACGAGCGGGCGCGGCCGGGCGCGCATCCGTAAAGCTGTCTGAACCGGCGACTGAAATAATTGACCGAACGGAAGCCGCAGCGTTCGCTGATCTCCTGCAAGGTCAGCGTCCCGTCGCCGAGCATTTCGTGCGCGATCTGAAGGCGGTAGCGGATAAGCGCTTCCACGGGCGAGCATCCCATGTATGCGTTGAAGCAGCGTCCCGCCTCACTGCGGCCGACGTTTGCTGCGCGGGCAATGTCTTCGAGGGTGACGGTTTCGGCATAATGCCCGTAGATATAGGCGAGCATTTTTTGAAGGCGTATCTGGGCGTTGATGTGCATGCGCGCCGTCTCGGATTTGGGCAGGTCTGCGAAATTGGTAAACAGATACTCGAAAATGCCGCTGATCGCGCGCTGGACGGCCATTTCGTAACATGGTCCTCGTTCCTGCATGTGCCGGTAAATGTCTTTTGCCAGGTCGTTCACTTCGTTCTGCCGGGCGTTCCGATGCCGGAACACGACAAAGGGCAGCGCGTCGCAGCAAGCCACGGGCGAGATATATTTTTGGCAGATCGCACCGGTTTCGGGCGAAATCACGGCGCCGGAAAAGACGACGTTCGGCATCGGATCGGGCTTGCCGTCGGACAGCTGCTTTATCGCGTGCAGCACATTTCTGTTGACGAATATGCTGTCGCCCGCCTCCAACAGAATGTGCTGTCTGCCGACCTGAAAATCCAGCACGCCGCTCGCCGCGGTGGCGATCTCGAAATCGGGATGCCAGTGCAAAGGGCTGGCGCGGCCGGACAGAGAGGCCAACTCGTCGTGGAAATAGGAGACGGGAAAGGCGGTTCTGTCATATGGTATTTGTTCGCGCAGTTGATGATCGAGAATGATCGGCATGATTTTGATTTCCTCCCCGGCGGCGGGCAGCTTTTTCCCCCGATCCGCCCGTTTCGGATTTTATCGGTATTATACCATATTTTCCGACCGCTGGCAAGGCTTTCCCGGCCTTCGAGGGGAGAGCCGCCGCGAAAGGGGAAGGCAAAACCCCATTCTGCGGCGAAGGCTTGACATTTGCATGCAAAGGGAGTATACTTATAAAAAAGCACACAAAAAAGCTATGCGGCGGCGCCGCAGAAGGACGGCCTATGAAAACGGAAGAATTCATCTCCTCTCTTTCGGACATCTCCCGGAAGAACGCCTATCGTTTCGATCGGATACGCGCCTGTATCCCTCTCGGCAGGGACGACGCGGGCAACGTCGTCGCGGCGCACCGCGAAGAGAATCCCGCGCGCTATCACCACGTCTGCGTGACGGGGGGCGGCAGGGCGGATTTCATCTGCCGGCTCGTCCTCATCCTCTCCTGTATCTACGACAAATCGGAGGCGGGATTTCTCGTCCTTTCCCCCCGTCCGGAATATGCGGAACTCCTCCGCCTGAAAAACGCCGACGTCACCGTGCCCTATATCCGCAGCCTTGCCGACTACGAAGCGGCGGTCACCGCCCTGGGCGAACTCGTCCGCGTGCGGTCGATGGGGCAGGGCTATCCCCGCCTGTTCGTCGTTCTCGACGGACTGGAATCCCTTTCCGAAACGCCCGCCGACGGCATGCTTTCTTCCTATAACGCCTGTTTTCAGGCGGTGGGCGCAAGCGGCGTCGAAGTCGTCACGGGCGTCGAACTGCACGGCAGCATTTTCGGCGGCTTCCCCGGCGCCTTCGTCGGCATCGGCAACTGTCTCGTGACCGTCAAAGGGGCGGGCAGGGCGGACGTCACCTATGTCGATCCCGATTCCTCCCTGACGCCGCCCCGCGGCATCTTCTATCCCGATTCCCCAGCGCTCGGCGCCGCCGTCGACTTTTTCAATGCCCTCGGCTGAAACGGAGTAAAACGCTTGTATAAGACGGACGATTATCCATTTCATCTCATACCTGCCCCGCTCCTTTTATGGTATCGGAAAAACAAGCGGGCGCTCCCCTGGCGGGAAAATCCCACGCCGTACCGGGTCTGGGTCTCCGAGATCATGCTGCAGCAGACGCGCGTGGAAGCGGCGCGGGAGTACTATCTCCGCTTCATGCGCGAACTCCCCGATGTGTACGCGCTGGCATCGTGCGAAGAGGACCGGCTCATGAAACTCTGGGAGGGGCTGGGGTATTACAGCCGCGCCCGCAATCTGCAAAAGGCGGCGCGGATCGTCGCGGAAGAATACGGCGGAAAATTCCCGGAGAACGAAAAGGGACTGCGCGCCCTGCCCGGCGTCGGGGAATACACGGCGGGCGCCGTCCTCTCCATCGCCTTCGGCAAGCGCGCGCCCGCGGTGGACGGCAACGTGCTGCGGGTCATGTCCCGCCTGACGGCAGATCCCTCTCCCGTCTCCGATCCGGCTTATAAGGCATATCTTTCGGAAAGGCTGAAAGAGATCTACCCGCCCGAAGGGGAGGGGTGTTCGGCGTTCACCCAAAGCCTCATGGAATTGGGCGCGCTCGTCTGCAAGCCCCTTTCCCCCGATTGCCCCGCCTGCCCCCTGCGCGCCCTCTGCCGCGCGGCGGAAAGGGGAGAACAGGGGAATTTCCCCGTCCTGCCCGAAAAAAAACAAAAGCGGCAGGAGGATATCTTCGTCTTTCTCATCCGCACTCCCGACGGCATAGCGGTGCGGAAGAGGACGTCCGGCGTCCTGAAAGGGATGTACGAATTTCCCTCTCTGCCCGCGTCGGAAAAATCTCCCGAACAGATCCTGTCGGAATGGGGCATGTCTGCGTTTACGGTCGGAAGCAGCCGGAAATACACCCACATTTTCACCCATATCCGCTGGGAGATGACCGCCTTTCCCGTCCGCGCGCCCGCCGCGCCCTTCGAGATTTATCCGGAAGGGGACATCGAAGCCAAAATTTCCCTCCCCACGGCGTTCCGACAGTGTCTTAACTGCCTTCCGGAAGAAAACGGGGCGGGCAGGGGAGAGCCGAGTGCAAAATCAAAGCGCAGGGCGGCAGACAGAACAGAGGACGAAACGGACGAAAAAAGGACAAAGACAAAACATGCAGACAAAGAGAAAGAAATATAAACTCGATTTCGAAATGGTTCCGGAGGAATGCTGGTACGCGAACCTGAGAAGCGTCCTTCCCAAAGAGGATTGGGACCGGATCCGCCGCCGCGCCTATGCGCGGGCGGAGGGCAGGTGTTCGATCTGCGGCGCGCCGGGCAGGCTGGAAGCGCACGAAAAATGGAGTTACGACGACGAAAAGAAGGTGCAGAAATTGGAGGACGTCATCGCCGTCTGCCGGCTCTGCCATGAGGTCATCCACATTTCCCGTACCCAGCTGGTGGGGCGGGGAGAGGAGGCGATGGAGCATTTCATGCGGGTGAACGGCTGTACCCAGTCGGAATTTCACGCCGCGCTCGGCGAGGCAAACCGGGAATACATCGGGCGCAACAGGACGGAAGGCTGGGTCACCGACCTTTCCCTGCTGGAAAAATGGGGCATCCGCCTCCCCTTACGATAAGGGGGGAGAGACGGCTCTTTCAACTTGGCTCCCTTGTGCAAAGTTAGCTGCGCCGTACCCGCCCACACCATGGTGCAAAGTTGGCTGTCATCGACTCGCCTCCCAACCATGGCTCCCTTGTGCAAAGGGAGCTGTCAGCCGAATGGCTGACTGAGGGATTGTCTGCTCTGTTTCCGCTTTGCCTTATCAAAGGCCGAACTTCTTATCCCCTCCGTCACTTCGTGACACCTCCCCTTTTCAAAAGGGGAGGCAGGAAGAGAGGGCGTGACACCTCCCCTTCCGCGGCAAATTCTGACACGCGGGGAAAGAACGGCACAAAAAAAGTGAAAAAATATTAAAAAAGTACAAAATTTCCTCAAAACGCCGTTGAAAATTGCGGCGGGATGTGCTATAATCTATATAGATAATCATTTGCGGCGGCGCGCGGGCGTTTGCGCCCGGCGGACGGCCGCGGAAAAAGACGGAAACGGAGGTTTTTCGGCAGAATGAAAGTCATTTTGGTCAACGGAAGTCCCCACGAGACGGGGAGTACCTATACGGCGCTGAAAGAGGCGGAAAAGGCGTTAAACGCCGCGGGCGTCCAGACGGAGATCTTCTGGGTGGGCAAAAAGCCCGTCTCGGGGTGTATCGCCTGCGGGGCATGCCGGAAGCTGGGCAAGTGCTTCATGGACGACATCGTCAACGAATTTGCCGCCAAGGCGGCGGAAGCGGACGGATTCATCTTCGGCTCCCCCGTGCATTATGCGTCGGCGGCGGGCACGGTGAAAGCGTTCATGGACAGGGCGTTTTACAGCGGCGGAAAGAATATGCGGTACAAGCCTGCCGCCGCGGTGGTGAGCTGCCGCCGTGCGGGCGGAACGGCGACCTTCGACATGCTGAATAAATATTTCACGATCAGCTGCATGCCCGTCGTCTCCTCCAACTATTGGAACGAGATCCACGGCGGCAACGCGGACGAAGCGCGCCGCGACGAAGAGGGCTTGCAGACGATGCGGGTTCTGGGCAGCAACATGGCGTGGCTGCTGAAATGTATCGCGGCGGGCAGGAAAGAGGGCGTCGTCCCCGTCGAAGAGAAGAAGATCTACACCAATTTCATACGCTGATCGGTGCAGAGCGTCGGCGAAAGCCGGAAAAAGCCGGAAAAAATAAAAACAAAAAAATAAGAGAGGAACTAAAAAATCATGGACGGATACATCATCGGCATCGATCTGGGCGGCATGAGCGCGAAGGGCGCGCTGTTCGACGGCAAGGGCGCCTTCGTCGCGAAAAAGAGCGTGGAGACAAACGCCTCCGACGGCTTCGAGGGGGTTGCGGAAAAGCTCGCCTCCCTGTCCCGGGATCTTGCGGAAGAGGGAAAAATCCCCTTTTCCAAGGTGGAAAAGATCGGGGTGGCATCCCCCGGCGTCGTGGACGGCGGCACGGGCACCGTCCTCAAATGGAGCAATTACGACTGGACGGACGTGCCTCTCGGCGCGAAGCTCTCGTCTCTGACGGGCAAGAAGGTGCGGGTGGTCAACGACGCCAACGCGGCGGCTTACGGCGAAGCGAAATTCGGTTCGGGCTCCGCCTATCAGAGCAGTATTTTCATCACGCTGGGCACGGGCGTGGGCGGCGGCATCGTCCTGGACGGCAAAATCGTGGAGGGATTCATGAGCGCGGGCGCGGAGATCGGGCATATGTCCATCGAAGCGGACGGCATCCTCTGCGGCTGCGGCAACCACGGCTGTTTCGAGTGTTACGCCTCCGCCACGGCGCTCATCCGCCGCACGAAGAAGAAGATGGAGGAAAATCTCAACAGCAAAATGTGGGAGATCGCGCACGGCTCCCTGGCGTCGGTGGACGGCAGAACGGCGTTCGAAGCGGCGAAGCTCGGCGATAAAGACGCGGAAGAAGTGGTGAAAAAATACATCGGGTATCTGGCGGTGGGCATCGCCAATCTCGTCAATATCCTCCGCCCCGAAGCGGTCGTTCTGGGCGGCGGCATCGCGGGGGAGGGGGAATCCCTGTTCGCGCCGCTGCGGAAGGCGGTGGAAAGCCGCATTTACGTCTCTTCCTCCGTGGTGCCCTTGAAGATCGTGGGCGCGAAACTCGGCAACGCCGCCGGCATTTACGGCGCGTACGCGCTCGCCAAAGAATCCGTCTGACGGAAAAATGTGAAAAAATGTGACGGGCGGAGGAAATTTTCCTTCCGCCCGTTGCTTTTTTCGGAAAAATCGTGTATAATAACCGAAAGGGGCGGAACGGATCGGGCGCCGCGTGCGCCGTCGTCCGCCCGAAAGGGGAGGCAGAATATGAGAAAGAAAGTGATTGCGGTAATCGGCAACAAGAAGATCGATCGGGACGGAATCCGCTGGCGGCTGGCGTTCGAAACGGGAAAAATTCTCGTGGACAACGGCTATCGCGTGCAGTCGGGCGGCTTGGGCGGCGTCATGGAAGCCGTCTTTGCGGGCGCGCACGCGTCCGAAAAATACCGGGAGGGGGACACCGTCGCGCTCGTTCCCTCTTTCGACACGGAAACGGCAAACGTCTATGCGGACATCGTCATTCCCACGGGGCTGGACATGATGCGCAACGCGCTCGTCGCCAACGCGGACGCGGTGGTGGGCGTGGGCGGCGGCGCGGGCACGCTTTGCGAATTCGCCTTCGCCTGGTCGCTGAAACGGCTGATCATCGCCTACCGCGATTCGGGCGGATGGAGTTCCCGCCTTGCGGACACCCGGCTGGACGACGCCGTGCGCTATGCGAATATCCCCGAAGACAAAGTGTACGGGGTATCCACGCCGCAGAGCGTTATAGAGATCCTCAACGACAAGATCGGGCTGTACATCACCCGTCATCAGGGCATCTGACCGGGCGGGAGGAAAAACGGAATGCTGGTTTCCACAAAGGGCAGGTACGCTTTGCGCGTGATGCTCGATCTGGCGTCGCACGGAGAGGAGGGATATATTTCCCTCTCGGACGTCGCCGCGCGCCAGGAAATTTCCCTCAAATATCTCGAAGCGATCGCGGCGGCGCTGTTCCGGGCGGGGTATCTCGAAAGCCGCCGCGGCAAAAAGGGCGGCTACCGCCTTTCCCGCCCGCCGGAAGAATATTCCGTTCTGGACATCCTCAGCGCGGCGGAAGGGGAGATAGAACCCGTCTCCTGCGGCGGGGAGGAATGCCCCCGCAAGGACGGCTGTCTCACCATGCCCCTCTGGCGGGAGCTGGACGGCATCGTCGATAAATACCTGGGTGGCCTCACGCTCGCAGACGTGCTCGCGGGCAGGGTAGGGCAGACGGGGGAAAAAGAAAATTCCGCCCCGAAGTGAAAAATTCCCCCCGAAAAGGGCTTTTCCGGCTTGACAGGCGTCCGCCGGTATGCTATAATAACCGAAAATTCAAGAAAGAACTCATCGCCGGATGAGAAAAGCGATACGTTTCCGCCTTAGGCCTTGTGGCGGGAGCGCGTCGCTTCTTTTTTTGTCCGGAAACAAGGAGGTTTTCATGGCGGCACTCATCGGCACTCTGTTTGCGGCGAGCTTTCTCGACTGCCTCAATCCCACGGCGATCGCCCAGCAGCTTCTCTTGCAGGCGTCTCTCGAAAAAAAGCGGAAGATCTGGTTTTTCATCGCCGGTATGTTTTTGACCAATCTCGCGCTCGGGCTGGTCGTCTACTACGGCGCGGCGGAACCCCTCCTCCGGCTCTGGCGGCACATTTCGGACAGCCGTCCCGCGCTCGCCGCTTCCCTGCTCCTTGCAATCGGCGTTTTGTGCCTGACCGCGGGCGGACTTTTGTCCCTGCGCGTCCTCCGCTCGCGCAGGCGGAAAGGGGAGGGAACGGAGGACAAAGAGGGGGCGAAACTCCCCCGCAGGGAGCTTTCCTGCCCCGTGCTGTTCGGCCTTGGCGTCGCCTTTACGGGCGCGGAACTGACCAGCGCCCTGCCCTATTTCGGCTTTTTGGGGGCGATGGCGGCGGAGTCCCCGCATGCGGCGGTCGTCGTCCTGCTCACGGCGGTGTACAGCTTTGTGTATGTCTTGCCCCTCATTCTCCTCTGTTTCGCGTATAACGCCCTGGGAAAGACCAGGGCGATCGCGGGGCTGGAAAGGGTCATGGGGAAGGTCTCCGCCTGGATTCTGCCCGCCGTGCTCGTCCTTTTCGGCGTCTTTTCCGCCGTAAAAGGCATTTCCGGCCTGCTTTGAGGGGGCTTCCGCGAAAATATTTTTTAACAAACCATTGACAAACGGCGGTATATGTGATATAATGACAGTGCAATCGTTTACAAAATCGGGGGAGAGAAGAAAATATAAAAATTGTTTTGTGTAAATGCTTGACAAGCCGGAGGGGGGGTGATATAATGTTAATAAATAATTTATTATTCCGCATCAGAAGTATAACCGAGCGGTTGTGTGCGGAAATAAGGAGAAAATCATGAAAAAATTGTGGATGAAGTCGGCTGCGCTTTTGGCGTGTGCGGCATTTGCCTTTTCGGCAGGGTGCGGCCCCGCGGGCGGAACTTCTCAGAATTCCGACGGCTCGGGGACGAGCGCGTCGGACGGCACGGGCGGCGAGGGACCTTCGTCAGAGAGCATCGGATATGTGCGCGCGGCGCTCGAACAGTTGTCGGCGTCCGAAAGCGCGACGATTTCCGTAACCGCAGCGACGACGCAGACGATGACGGCGGAGGGACAGACGATGAGCCAGTCGGCGGCTGTGGACGCGGAGATCGTGATCGCCGCAGCGGATTCGGGGCTGAATATGCTTATCGATTACACGGTCAAGCCCGAAGGGGGAAAAAGTTTTTCCTCTTCCGTTTACGTTATCGACGGGGCCATGTATACATATGATGAAGAAGGTTTTTACGTCTTGAATCCTTCGTCCGTGGATTTTAGCGCTCTTTCCGCGCTTGCGGGGCTGGATTTCGGAGCGGAGGAGTCCGGCATCGCAGAGATGCTCGCCCTTCTTTTGGACGAGTACGGCACGGTGGAAGAGGGGAAGGCGAACGTATCCCTTTCCTACGACGCCGCGGTGCCGATCAATGCGGTGATTGCGCTCATCAACGGGATCGACGAAGAAAAGACCACGTTGGAAACGGCAATCAATACGCTTCTTCTGTTTCTCGGCGCGGACGTCACCGTCGGGGAGATCCTCGACGAAGTGAAGCCGTTCGGCGCGATGAAGCTGCCGCAGGCGGTTGCCGCGCTGGATACTTATTTGAAAGATTTCGGCGTCTCCGTACAGCAGATCAAAGACGCCGTGGTTTCCGTGCCCGCCGTGGCGGATATGCTCGATCGGGCGGTGGAAGAGGGGCAGCTGACCGAGTCGCTCGCGGAACTCATCCGTACGGGGACGGCGGAACAGCTTCTCGCCGCTTTGCAGCTTGACGAAATGACGGTGAATCAACTCATTCAGATGATTTTTATGGATTCGTCGGAGCCTGCCGAGGCGTTCGATCTGGCGGCGGTGATCGACGAACAGCTCAAACCCATGCTGAAAAACACCACCCTTGCGCAGAACAACTTCTATTTGCCCGATCTGGACGGCACGGCGTTTTCCGAAGCGTCGGCGTCGGCGGAACTCGTCATCGGCGAGAAGATCGAAAAGATGGATCTGGGCGTGCAATTTGACATGACGCAGACGCAGACGATGTCTCCCGAGCCCGATTCGGACGCGGAAGAAGTCGTCGTCACGCAGGGCATCGCGGCGGATATTTCCGTGTCGGTGGCGTTTTCCGAAGAGTCGGTATCCATCGCCCTTCCCGAAGACGCGGTCGTGGTTTATCCTGTCTGGCAAATTGGTTGGGAAGGCTATTCCGAAGAAGCCGCGGAGTCGTACATCACATTCTTTCCTCCCGAATATTCGGAAGGAGAGTTTGTCGGCGAGGGAACGGTTACTCTGGTGGACGGAGCGGGCAGCGAAGCGAACTATTCTTTCGTCTACGAGCTGATGCCGCAGGATACTTCCGGCGAAGAGATTCCGGTTGCCGTTACCGTGACGAGCGCTTATTTCTATACCCCGGAGGGGGATGCGCAGTATGAAGGGGAATCGCTTGCGGCATTGCTGGGCGGATCGGCTTCTTTGGAAGTTAAACTTTTCCCGCCCGTATACTCCGGGTCGGGCGTGGCGATGGCGATGGTAGATCTCACCATGTTCCCGCTTTTTGCAGACGCGGAATAAGCCGAAAGGCAGAAAACAATCGGAAAACCCCAGCTTTGCGGATTCCGCAAAGCCGGGGTTTTTGCGATGAAATTTTTCGTTCGCCGCATCCCTGCCCCGTCCTTTCAGACAAAGGGATGTTCGGGATGAATCACGGCGAAGCAGTTCGGATTCTTTCGGGAAATCCTTTCCGCCACCTCTTTCGCCGCCTCTTCGTCCTCCCTCTTGCAGTCGGCGGGGATGCAGAGGTCGAAGATGAGATTGGTGTGCTTTCCGCCCGAAGTCATGCGGAAATCGTGGATGGTGAAAGCGGGATCCACCTCTTTCGCCGCCTCTTCCGCGAGCGCGCGCATCTCGTCCACCTCCCTGTTCCCCGTCACGATGGGGTCGAGATGAATGGTGACGATACACCCGAATTTTTCGTGCATGTCCCGCTCGATGCAGTCGATGACGTCGTGCGCGTAGTTGATGTCGCTGTCCGACGGCACCTCCGCGTGGAAGGAGATGAATTTCCTGCCCGGGCCGTAGTCGTGTACCATGAGGTCGTGGATGCCCACCACTTCGGGATAATTTTTGACGTACTCTCTGATCTCTTCGATAAACGCCGGATCGGGGGGCGCGCCGAGCAGCAGGTCGATGGTCTCCTTGGCGGCGCGGATGCCCGTAAAGAGGATAAATCCCGCCACGAGCAGCCCCGCCCAGCCGTCTATCCCCACCTCCGCAAAGCGGGCGATGAGGGCGGAGACGAGCACCAGGGAAGTGGCTACCGCGTCCGAAATGCTGTCGGAAGCGGTGGCTTTGATCGCCGCCGAATCGATGGTCTTTCCGATCTTCCGATAGAAGAAGAACAGCCACAGCTTGACGAGCACCGCCGCGCCCAGAAGGCAGAGGGTGAGGACGCTCACTTCGGGCAGGGAGGGGTGCAGGATCTTGTCGAAAGAGGATTTGAGAAGCTCCGCGCCCACGAGGATGATGAGCATATCCACGATGAAGGCGGAGACGTATTCCAGCCTGCCGTGCCCCATGGGATGCCCCTTGTCCTCATGCTTTCCGGCGAGGCGGAATCCGATGAGGGTGATGACGGAGGAGCCGGCGTCCGAGACGTTGTTGAAGGCGTCCGCGATGACGGCGACGGAGGCGGCGAGAAGCCCCGCCGTCAGTTTTCCCGCAAACAGAAGAAGGTTCAGCACGATCCCCGTCACCCCCGCGAGGCGGGCGTATCTTCCCCGCACGGCGGGGTCGGCGGTGTTGTCCGCGTCTTTGACGAACAGTCTGACGAGAAGTCCGGTCATGATGTCCGCCCCGGATCAGGTGCGGTCCGCTTCGTCGCTGCCGCCCTGATTGCCGCCCCCGTTCTTATGGGCCTTTTTCTCCGCTTTCAGGCGCTTTTTCTCCTCTTTTTCCGCCGCTTCTTTGGCGGCGAGTTCGGGGTTTTCGCGCAGCTTTTTGGCGTGAGCGGCTTTGCCGACGCAGAGATTGATGACGGACACGATGGCGATGATGACCGCGATGACGATGAAGATCGCCAGAATCCCTTTCCACACGATGTCGAGCGCATCCAAAATGGTGTCCTTGCTGCCGGGGAAATGAAACCCTTCCCCGCTGCTCTCGGTGCTTTCGGTGAGGCTGTCGGAACTGCCGGTGCTTTGGGTCTCGTCCGCGAGCCCTTCCGCGATGAGGATGTAATCTTTTTCGTTCATATCGCTTCCTCCTTTAAAGCCCCACGAGGCCGATGATGAGCCCGCCGATGGTCGCCGAAGCGATCTGACCGGAGACGTTTGCGCCGACGGCGTGCATCAGGATATGGTTGGACGGATCTTCCTTGACGCACATCTTTTCGATGACGCGCGCCGACATGGGGAAGGCGGAGATGCCCGCCGCGCCGACCATGGGATTGATCTTGTTCTTCGAGAACACGTTCATGAGTTTGGCGCACATCACGCCGCCCACCGTGTCGAACACGAAGGCGAACAGCCCCAGCGCCATGATGATGAGGGTCTGCCACTGCACGAACTGTTCCGCCTGCATCTGGAAGGAAATGGTGATGCCGAGCAGCAGGGTGATGATGTTGGAGAAGGCGTTCTGCGCCGTATCGGACAGGGATTTCAGGACGCCGCATTCCCGGATGAGGTTGCCGAACATCAGCATGCCGACGAGGGAGAGGGAATCGGGCGCGATCAGCCCCGCCACCAGCGTCACCACGATGGGGAAGAGGATGCGGGTGAGTTTGCCGATCTGCTTTGCGTTGTAGTGCATGCGGATGCGCCGTTCCTTTTTGGACGTGCAGCACTTGACGACGAACGGCTGAATGATGGGCACCAGCGCCATGTACGAATAGGCGACCACCATGATCGGTCCGAGATAATTGGAGACGAGCTCCGTGGCGACGAGGATGGCGGTGGGGCCGTCCGCCGCGCCGATGATGGCGATGGACGCCGCGTCGTTCAAGGGGAAGCCGATGATCGCCGCGAAAATGAGGGTGATGAAGATGCCCAGCTGCGCCGCGCCGCCCAAAATGAACAGTTTGGGATTGGTGAGAAGCGGTCCGAAATCGATCATCGCCCCGATGCCGATGAACAGCAGGATGGGCATGGCTTCGCTCGCTTCGATACCCACGTTGAACAGCGAGGTGATGATGCCGAGACCCTCGTCGCCCGTGCCGCTGCCGATGACCGCCGAGCCGGGGATGTTGACGAGGATGGCGCCGAAGCCCATGGGCAGGAGCAGGGCGGGTTCCATGTCTTTCTTGATGGCAAGATAGATCAGGATTCCGCCGATGATCCACATCACGACGTGCCGCCATTCGACCGCCATGACCGTCTCGATGAGAAAGTCCAACATAAATTAACCTCCGAGAAAGTAGAAAAAAGTGTAAAAAATGCGAACAGACCGCGGGCGCAGGGCGCGCCTGTGACAGACGCATAAATCCGCGCCGCGGTCTCGTCGTTTCGGATGAACCCAGATCCGCTTTTTCCGGCGGATCGTGCTATCGGAATTTCACCGGACGCCCTTTGCCTTCGGGCGCCCCGACTACTCCCCGCGGTTTCCGCCCGCCCCGCCGCAGGCGGGGGACGGAAAAAACCGTACAGTGCCATTATATAGGAAACGCACGGCGATGTCAAGGAAAAAAACGGAAAAAAGAGAAAGACGCTTGTACAATTTTATTGACATTTTTTCCCCGCTTTGTTACAATAAAATCGCCCGACGCCGGGCGCGGCGCGGCATTTCTTTGAAAAAACGGTCGGGGAGGGCGGCATGAAAGACGGACGGGAGGACGGAAGGAAAAACGCGGAAAAAATTCTCCGCGGCGCCCAGGCGGCGCGGCTCAGATTTCTCTTTGCCGCGCTCTTTACGGCGGCTCTTTTCTGCTTTCTCTGCGGGCTGGCGTCGGCGCTGCTTTTCAGAAATGTCGGGGGCAGGGTTGCGGCGGCGGCTCTTTTCTGCCTGTTTGCGGGGCTGTCCGGCTGGGCGGGCTATTTCCTCTGTATCTATGCCGCCATCCGGAAAAATGCCGACAGCTACGCGTTCGCCGTCACGGAGAGCGCCTCTTTCGAGTGCTTCGGCCCCTTTCTGGCGATGGACGTGCGCTTTTTTGAGGGCGGAAACCTGCGCGAAGGGCGCAGCCGCTTTGTCTTTTCCGCCCGCGACGCGGAGGCGTGGCAGGGCGTTCCGCTCCTCATCGCATACCTGCCCGCGGGAAAGGGGGAAAGTCCGGGAAGAAAAAGGGGCGGAAAGCGGGGGAAACCGGACGTGCAGGAAAACGCGCTCGTCGTGATTTTGGGCAGCGACCCTTGCGAAAATTTCTCCCGAAAAGCGGAAAAAAGCGAAAAAGGCGGTCAAAATCGCTTGCCATAAGAAAAAAAATCGTATATAATAGGCAATGACTTCGGACGTTCCGCCGATTCTTTTCGGGCGCGGCGAGGAGCCGGGCAGCGGATCGAGAACGTCTCGTAAATACGGAGGTAAAGTCAGAAATGAAAGGATTGATCGAAGCGATCGACGCGGAAAACCTGAAATCGGAACTCCCCGCGTTCAACGTAGGCGACACCGTCAAGGTGGGCTTCAAGATCATCGAAGGCGGCAAGGAAAGGGTCCAGAATTTCGAAGGCGTGGTCATCGCCAAGAAGAACGGCGGCATCAGCGAGACGTTCACCGTGCGCCACATCTCTTACGGGATCGGCGTGGAAAAGACCTTCCCTCTCCATTCTCCGAAGATCGCGTCCATTACGGTCGTGCGGAAAGGCAAGGTCAGAAGGGCAAAGCTCTACTACCTGCGCAATCTCACGGGCAAGGCGGCAAAAGTCAAGGAAAAGATCTGAACCGGACGGGAAGAAGCCGGTGGAAAATGAGTTCGCCCAAAGTCAGCGGCGGACTTATTTTTTTATTTCTTTGCGAAAACGCGGGCAATTCGTTTTACATTTTGCCCCGTTTCATGTAAAATAAAAGGAGAGTTTCCCGCGCGGCGCGGGGGATTCCCGGATAAAAACAACGCCGTCCGCACTCTGCGAAGACGGAGCGGGGCGGCAGGAGGTCGTAAATTCTTATGAGGAAAACGCGCGCGTCTGCGGCGAACAAGAGGCTTTCGGGCTGGTGCAGGGCGTTTATCGTCCTGTTCGTGCTGTTTTTTGCGGCGGGATTCGCCTTTCTGGGCTCCTTCCGCTCCACGGGCGAAGCCCTCTCCTACACTTCGGAGGGGACGCCCGTAGCCGTGTACAATCTGGAAAAGACGGAAGACCAGTCCCGCCTTGCCGCCGTGTATATAAACGTCGGAAAGATCTACATCCAGCCGGGCGAGGACGTCACCGTCACCGTCCGCCGCGCCACCACCGCCAACTCCAAACCGTCGCTCTCGGTGGGGAGCGTGACGCTCGGCAACATCTGGGCGAAGGATTCTTCGGCGCGGGAGGGCGCGAATTTTAATTGGGTGCCCGTCGCGGTGGACAAAAACCTGTCCGCCGTCTCCGTCTCCGTGGAGGCGAACGCCGACGTCGAGATCGACGAGATCGTCTGCATCGCGGACGACGGCAACCTCATCCCCATGTCCGTCAACGCCGATCTCAGCCAGGGCTTTTCCGGCCGCCGTGCGGAGCTGGAAAAGGCGATCGACGCGCAGGATTCCTTCGTGCTGTCCGATTCTTCCTATCATAACTTCGCGCCCGAAGAGATCTGGTCCCTCACGTCCGTGCGCACCGTTCTGGAAGGCTCTTCCTTCCTGGAAGACCGCGCCTATCTCGCGGACACCGATTTCAACTCGCTCGCCACGGTCCTGATGATCCCCTCCGTGGCGCTGTTCGGGACGAGCCCGTTTGCCCTCCGCCTGCCCGCGTTTCTGGCGGCATGCGCCTGTCTCGTGTTCGTGTACCTTCTGGGTGCGCTGCTCTTCCGCGACGACAAATACGGCTTCGTGTTCGCCTTCCTGTTCGCGGTGTGCGGCCTGACTGCGACGCTCGGGCGGCTGGGCGCGCCCTATATGTTCGTCACCTGCGCCCTCGTCGCAAGCGTCTATTTCATGTACCGCTTCTTCGCCAGGGGTATCTCTTCCCGGCACGTCGTGCGCGGCGGGCTCAACATCTTTTTCTCGGGCTTGTTCGCGGCGTTCGCGCTGGCGATGAACAGCCTTTCCGTATTCCCCGTCCTGGGCATTCTCGTCCTGTTCGGATTCGGAATGCGCCGCCAGAAACTCGCCTATAAAAACGAAATTCTCAAAGCCGCTTCGCGCGCGGCTGCCCCGGCGCCCTCCGCGCCTGCCGTATCTCCTTCGCCGGAAGGCGGAGAGGGCGCGCCGGAGTCTGTTCCGGCGGACGCCGAAGGGGGGGCTCCGGCTGTTCCGGCGGTTTCGGCGGAAACGCTCGCGGCGGGCGCTTCTTCGATCGGCTTGATCGGCGGAAATTCCGCGAAAATAAAGGCGAATTACGCCTATAAGACGCGGGTGAGCTGGGCGTTTGCGGCGCTTTCGTTCCTGCTCTGCACCTTCGTGCTTCTGCTGCTGTCCAGCCTCGTCACCTATTCCGCCTACGTCAAGGCGTTCGACGACCCCTCTTCCCCTTCGATGAGCTATGCGGCGCTGCTGTGGCAGGGGATTTCCTCTTCCTTCAACGTGACCAACGTCACCGAATACACGAACGCGAACGAACTCAATCCGCTCGCCTGGTTCCTGCCCCTGAAAGCGGCCACCTTATACGACGGCGTGGGGGAGATCGCCTCCTCCCGCTATCTCGCCTGGAACGCGTCGATGAACGCGGCGGTGGGCATCGCCTCTCTCGTCGCCTTCGCCTTTTCGACGATCGGCGTCGTCTCCGAACTCTTTTCGCAAAACCGCGGCTCCCGCCTCAACAGGCGCATCCGCCGCGTCTATCTCGTCCTTTTGGGCGGAATGCTGCTCTCCCTGCTGTCGGCGCTGTGCGTCGCGCGGGTGTCGGCGCTTTATTCGTCGCTGTTTTCCGTGTTCTACATGGGCTTCATCCCTCTGGCGGTGCGCATCGGCCAGCCGGAGGAAGTGCGCCTGCGCGCGGACGGACGGCCCAGGGCTTCGGCGGCGGACGTCCTTCTCGGCGTATGCCTTTTCGTCTTCGCCGTGTTCTTTTTGCTGTCCGTGCCCAGCTGGTACGGCTTCGGCCTTCCCACGCGGGCGGCGGAATATCTGTTCGGCTGGATGAGCATTGCGGACAACGGTTATTTCCGTCCGTAAACGTAAACCATGTTCCGCGGGAGGTCTTTCCGCGGAATTTGTTTTTCCGCAAAAGGTTTTGAAAATTCTTTGAAAAGTGCGCCGCCTGCGGCGCGGGAGGGGAAAATGACGGCAAGAGTACAGAGCTATGCGCTCGCGGGGCTGGAAGGGGTGCCCGTGACGGTGGAGGCGGACATCTCCAAGGGGATGCCCTCCTACGAGATCGTGGGGCTGCCCGACGCGGCGGTCAAGGAATCCAAGGAACGGGTGCGCAGCGCCGTGAAAAACAGCGGCTTCGAATTTCCCGCTCACCGCGTCACGGTCAATCTGGCGCCCGCCTATGTGCGGAAGGAAGGGTCGGCGTTCGATCTCGCCATCGCCGTCTGTCTGCTTCGGGCGACGGGCGCCTTGCAGGCGGACGCGGGCGGGACGGTGCTCTTGGGCGAACTCGCTTTAAGCGGCGAACTCCGCCCCGTGCAGGGGGTGCTGCCCGCCCTCATCGCCGCGCGGGACAACGGATTTACCGATTTCGTCGTCCCCGCCGCCAACGCCGGAGAGGCGGGGTATATCCGCGGTATCCGGGCGTTTGCCGCCGCCGACCTCAAAGAGGTCGTCGGACATCTCTCGGGCGCCTTCCCTCTCTCTCCCGTCCCCGCTTCCGAATTTCCCCCGCCTTCCAAAAGGGGAGCTTCCGCCTGCGATCTCGCCTTCGTCAAGGGGCAGCCCGTGGCGAGGCGGGCGCTGGAAGTGGCGGTCGCCGGCGGACACAACATCCTGTTCGTGGGGCCGCCGGGCAGCGGCAAGACCATGCTCGCCCGCGCCATTCCCTCCGTCCTGCCCGAACTGTCCTTCGAAGAGGCGCTGGAAATCACCAAGATCCATTCGGTGGCGGGGACGCTGGGAGAGGAGGGGATCGTCTCCGAACGCCCCTTCCGCACCCCGCACCACACGGCGACGACCGTCTCCCTCTGCGGCGGCGGGTCCAGGGCGGTGCATCCGGGCGAGATCTCGCTCGCGCACGGCGGCGTCCTGTTTCTCGACGAACTTCCCGAATATAAGCGCTCGGCGCTGGAAGCCCTGCGCCAGCCGCTGGAAGACGGCGTCATCACCGTTTCCCGCGCGGGCGGCTCGGTGACCTATCCCGCCTCCTTCATGCTCTGCGCGGGCATGAATCCCTGTCCCTGCGGCAATTACGGCAGCGCCAGACGGCAGTGTACCTGCACCCCCAACGAGATCCGCCGCTACCGCGCCCGCGTCTCCGGGCCGCTGCTCGACCGCATCGACATCCAGGTGGAAGTGGACGGGGTGGATTACGACGACCTCTCCTCCGCAGAGGCGGCGGAGCCGAGCAAAGCGGTCAAGGAACGGGCGACGGAGGCGAGAAAGATCCAGCGCGCCCGCTTCGGCTCCGACCGGATGACCAACGGCAGGATGGGGGATCGGGAACTGGCGGAATACTGCCGCCTTTCGGAGGAGTGCGACCGCATTCTGCGGGAATCCTTCGAGCGGCTGAAACTGTCCGCCCGCGCCCGCTCGCGGATTCTGAAAGTGGCGCGCACGATCGCCGACCTGGGATTTTCGGAGGAGATTCGGGCGGAGCATCTATATGAAGCCATCTCCTACCGCACTTACAATCCGGTTTAAGTTGGGGGAAACGCGTATATACGTCGCAATACATTGTCGCCTTTACGGGTTCCTCGGGTCATGTACTTCTGTGTACACTCCCCTCGGACTTCCGCAGGCTCCGCGTCTTGCTTGTATCTACGCGTTTTGACGTAACCGGATTCGCACGGAACGGGCAATCCGGTTAAATTAAATGCTTTGTCGGACTTGCGTTTTTGCTTGGCTCTAATACGATTAAGTAAACTCGCGGCGCAAAATCCGCGGGCTTCGCGTCTTGCTTGTATCTACGCGTTTTAACGGTTCACGTTTTCGCTCGACAGAGCGAAACGCGTATCTACTGCGCAATACATTGTCGGACTGCGTTTTCCTTGGGTCACGTACATTTGAGTACGCTCCCCGGCGGAAAGCCTTGTCCTTCGCGTCTTGCTTGTATCTACGCGTTTTGACGGTTCACGTTTTCGCTCGTCCCGCCTTCATGCCTCCCCTTATGGTAAGGGGAGGTGTCACACCCCACCCCATGCCTCCTCTTTTGGAAAGGGGAGGTGGTGCGTAGCACCGGAGGGGATAAGAAGGTCGGTTTTTGATAGAGCAACTCGGAAACCGGGAGGACAATCCCCCCTTCCACTTCCCCCCTTTGCACAAGGGGGGCTGCCTGGTCGGTATTCCCCTTTGCACAAGGGGGGCTGCCTGGTCGGTATTCCCCTTTGCGCAAGGGAGCCAAGGGACAGGGGCGCCGCGCCTTAAAAAAAATCTGCCGGGAGGTGTTTTTATGGCAATCGTATTCCTCATTTATCTGGCGGCCATGTCCGCCGCGGCGTTCTGCCTGTATGCGTCGGACAAAAAGCGCGCCAAAAAGGACATGCGGCGGATCCCCGAAAAAGTTCTGCTCGGCGTCTCCTTTCTGGGCGGGGCGATCGGCGGGTACGCCGCGATGTTTGCCCGCCGCCACAAGACCCGCCATTGGTATTTCCACGCCGTCAACCTTTTGGGCATCGCCTGGCAGGTCGCCCTGCTCGTCTTTCTCTTCGTCCGCTGACGGCGGGACAAAATTTTTCTCCGCCGTTTTCCGGTCGGGGAAAAGGGGTATAAAAGGGGGTGTCGTATGCCGGAAGTCGGCGACAGAGACCAAAGCGGATATTCGCCCGAAGAGCGGGCGCTCATATGGCTGGACAGCTTCCCTTTGGACGGGGGCGTCAAGCGCCGCCTTCTGGACGTTGCGGGGAGCGGCGTCCGTCTCGTGCGCGCTTTTCCCGAAATTTCTTCTTCCGCGGTGGCGGACGAAGGGCTGCGCGAAAAAATGCTCTCCTCCCTCTCGGACGGCGGGGCGTATTTCCGCGCCGCGGCCGCCGCGCTCGAAAGGGAGGGGATCGCCGCCGTCACCCGCGTTTCGGAAAATTATCCCGATTCCCTCAAAGGGCATCCCGATTCTCCCTTCGTTTTATACGCCAAGGGGAACGCCGCCCTTCTGAAAGGGAGGATGTTTACGATCGTCGGTTCCCGCCGCACGCCCCCGCCCGCCCTCAAAGTCGGCGAAAGGATCGCCAAAGACCTCTCCTCCGCCTTTTCCGTGGTGACGGGCACGGCGGACGGCGGGGATTCCGCCGCGCTCGAAGGCGCGCTTGCGGGCAGCGGGCGGGCGATCTCCGTCCTGGCGGGCGGCTTCGGCTTTCTGCCCAAGACAAACGCCCCCCTTCTGGACAGGGTGGTCAAGAGCGGGCTTCTCCTCTCCGCGCACACCTCTTCCGTCCCCGTCCGCAATTTCTCCTTTGCCGGGCGCAACCGGCTGCTCGCCCGTCTGGGCGAAGGGACGCTGGTGATCGGCGCGGGGGAGAAGAGCGGGGCTCTGATGACGGCGGAGGACGCCTTCCGGGAGGGGAGGCCGGTGTTTGCCCTTCCCTACTTTCCCGGAACGGCGGCGGGGGCGGGCTGCAACGCCCTCCTGAAAAAAGGCGGGCGATTGACCGAAAATTCGGTTGACATTTGCGGGTATTTTGGTATAAACTTATCGGAGGGGCCCCCGGAAGAGCCGCTCACGCAAGAGGAAGGGGCCGCCCTCTCCGCCCTCCGCGCGGGGGAGGCGCACGTCGCCGAACTGTCCGCCCGGACGGGTATACCCGTTTTCAGGCTGTTAAACGCGCTCTCTTCGCTGGAAACCAAGGGGCTTGCAGTCCGGCTCGGGGGCAACCGCTTTTCCGCCGTGTAGGCGCAAAAAAGGGCGTTAAAACGAAAGGGCATAAAACGGAATCGAAAAGACAAGCATCGAAAAAGGAAGACATATGGATCTCATCATCGTAGAATCGCCGTCCAAGGCGAAGACCATTTCCAAGTATCTCAAAGGGAAGTACAAAGTGGACGCGTCCGCGGGGCACATCCGCGACCTGCCCGTACATTCCTTAGGGGTGGACGTCAAGAACAACTTCGAACCCAAGTACGTCAATTCGGAGGGCAAGGAGGACATCATCCGGCGGCTGACCGACGAGACGAAAAAGGCGGGCAAAGTCTATCTCGCGACCGACCCCGACCGGGAGGGAGAGGCGATTTCCTGGCATTTGCAGAACGTCCTGGGGCTCGACCCGGACGGGGAAAACCGCATCGAATTCAACGAAGTTTCGGCGAAGGCGATCGAAAGGGCGCTCCAGCACCCCCGCAAGATCGACTACAATCTCGTGGACGCCCAGCAGGCGCGCCGCGTGCTCGACCGCCTGGTGGGATATAAGCTCTCCACCCTTCTGAACCGCAAGATAGACGACAGCAATTCCGCCTCCAAAAAGAATCTTTCGGGCGGGCGGGTGCAGTCGGTGGCGCTCCGCCTCATCGTGGAGCGGGAGCGGGAAATCCAGGCGTTCGTCCCGCAGGAGTACTGGAACCTGACGGCGGAACTTCGGGACAAACCCAAAAAATACGCCTCCTTCAAGGCGCTGCTCGAAAAGAAGGGGACGAAGAAGTACAAGCCCGCCTCCGCGGAAGAGGCGGAAAAGGTGCTCGCCGAACTCGAAAGGGGGGAATACGTCGTCTCCAAGGTGAAAAAGACGATCGCCAAGTCCCACGCGCCCGCGCCGTTCACGACCAGCTCCATGCAGCAGGACGCCTCCAACAAGCTCGGCTTCACCTCCCCCGAGACGATGAGCCTCGCCCAGCACCTGTACGAGGGCATCGAGACGGAGAACAAGGATCACATCGCCTTCATCACTTATATGCGAACGGACTCGGTGCGCGTTTCGCAGGAGGCGCAGGCGGCGGCGCTCGAACGCATCCGCACGGTGTACGGACCCGAATACGCGCCCGAAAAGCCCAACTATTACGCGACGAGAAAGGGGGCGCAGGACGCGCACGAAGCCATCCGCCCCATCGATCTCGAAATGACCCCCGAAAGGGCGAAAACCCTGCTCGACAGAAAGCACTACGCGCTGTATAAGCTCATTTACGAGCGCTTTCTCGCCTCGCAGATGGCGGAGGCGAAGTACAACAGCGCCCAGATGGAGATAGACAATTCCGGCTACGTCTTCCGCGCGAGCGGCAGGGTGCTGCTGTTCGCGGGCTATACCAAGGTGTACGCGGAGGCGGCGAAAAAGGAGGACGAAGACGAAATTTCCTCCTCCAAACTTCTGCCCGACCTCGCGGAAGGGGATAAGCTCGACCTCGTGTCCATGCAGAAGGAGCAGAAATTCACCAAGCCCCCCCTGCGCTATACGGACGCCTCCCTCGTCAAGGCGATGGAGGAAAAGGGGATCGGCCGCCCTTCGACGTATGCGACCATCATCTCCAAGCTCAATCAGAAGTACGTCAAAAAAGAGGGCAAATACATGGTGCCCACCCCCGTCGCCTATAACGTGGTGGATATGCTGGTCAGGTGCTTCAGGGACGTCATGGACGTCGGCTTTACGGCGGACATGGAAAACAAGCTGGACGACATCGAAAAGGGCGGGGAGGACTGGCATAAGGTCATCGGGGATTTCTATCCCGGTTTCGAACAGAATCTCAAAAACGCCTCCTCCTACGGCGACGAGATGACGGACATCGTCTGCGAAAAATGCGGGCATTTCATGATCCGCCGCATGGGCAGGTACGGGAAATATCTCGCCTGCTCCAACTACCCCGAATGCCGCAACATCGTCAGCGAGACCAAAGAGGAGATCTCCGACGTGCCCTGCCCCAAGTGCGGGGCGAAGATGGTCGTCAAGAACGGGCGGTTCGGCAAGTTTCTCGCCTGCCCCAATTACCCCGCCTGCAAGACGACGATGTCCGTGCCGTCGGAAGAGGAGCCCACGCTCGTCGGCAAGTGCCCGGAGTGCGGCGCCCCCATGACCCCCCGCAAGTCCAAAAAGGGAAAGACCTATTACAGCTGCTCCCGCTATCCCGACTGCAAGTTCATGAGCTGGGACATCCCCACGGGCGAGAAGTGCCCGGAATGCGGCTCTCCGCTCGTGCAGACGGCGCGGGGCGGCATCAAATGCTCCAACAAGGAATGCAAATACCGCGTGAAGCCGGACAAGGCGAAAGGGGGCGCGGGCGAAGCGGGGACGGGAAAGTCGGGAGAGGGCGGAAGCCGTTACCGCAATCAGGAGGGGCCGGATGAGGCGCCGCCGTTGATGGACGAGCCTTATTTCGAGTAACTGTTTGATTTAGGCGAAACGCGTATATACTACGCAATACTTTGTCGCCCTTGCGTTTTGCCCTCCTCTTATGCCTCCCCTTATGGTAAGGGGAGGTGTCGAGCGGAGCGAGACGGAGGGGATAAGAGGTTCGGAAGTCGAACAGACAATCCCTCAGTCAGCCGTTGGCTGACAGCTCCCTTTGCACAAGGGAGCCCAATTTCCTGCCTCCCCTTATGGTAAGGGGAGGTGTCGAGCAGAGCGAGACGGAGGGGATAAGAAGTAAATCCGCAAAAAGGGCGTCACTTGTTATCATTTTTTGCCGATACGAAATGCGGAACAGTTTCGGGCGTGATTCATCGGACGGATACTGCGTCGCCTTTGCGCGGTCCTTAGGTCATGTACTTTTATGTACACTCCCGTCGGCCTTTACGCAGTCTCCTTGTCCCGTCCGCGACTGACGCCCGAAACTTCGGTTGTTCCTGCTCATTTGAAGTTCGGAGACAGAAACTTTGCCCCGACGGGGCAAAGGGCGGAAACGGGGGTACGGCGGAATTTTGCCGCGGCGGGAAAATCTGTAAAATCGGACGGGCAGGGTTGCGGCGAACGCAAATCCGGGAGGATTTGAAAAGGAAATTTTTATCTGTTCGGGAGGGATGGTTATGTTCTTTTCTTCGATCGCGGAAGCGGCGGGGCGGACGCCGCTGGTCGCTCTGCGCAACATCGCAAAGGCGTATGCGCCCGGGGCGGAGATCCTCGCCAAGGTCGAGTCGATGAATCCGACCGGTTCGGTCAAGGACAGGGCGGCGGCGGAAATGCTGCGGGACGCGGAAGCGCGCGGCGTTCTGAACGCGGACACCCTGCTCATCGAGCCGACGAGCGGCAACACGGGCATCGGGCTGGCGGCATTTGCGGCGGCGAAGGGGCTTTCTCTCGTCATCGTCATGCCCGACACGATGAGCAAAGAGCGGCGGCAGCTCATCGCCGCGTTCGGCGCGAAAATCCTGCTCACGGACGGCAAAAAGGGGATGAGCGCGGCGGTGGAGGAGGCGGAGCGCCTGCACCGGGAAGTGAAAAACAGCTTTATCGTGGGGCAGTTCGTCAACCCTGCAAACGCCGCCGCGCATTACAAGACGACGGGCCCGGAGATCTGGGCGGACGCGGAGGGAAACGTGGACGCCTTCGTCGCGGGCGTGGGCACGGGGGGCACGATTACGGGCACGGGGCGCTTTCTCAAAGAGAAAAATCCCGCCGTCCGCATCGTCGCCGTCGAGCCGGCGGCATCCCCCGTTCTGAGCGGCGGGAAGGCGGGCGCCCACGGCATCCAGGGGATCGGCGCGGGATTCGTGCCCGAAGTGTTCGACCCTTCCGTCTGCGACGAAGTGGTGACGGCGACGGACAAAGAGTCGTATGACTTTGCCCGTCTGCTCGCGCAAAAAGAGGGGATTCTCGCGGGGATCTCTGCGGGCGCGGCGCTTTCCGCCGCCGTCCGCGTCGCCGCGCGGGCGGAATTTTCGGGGAAGAGGATCGTCGTTCTCCTGCCCGACACGGGGGACAGGTATTTGTCCTGCGGACTGTTCGACTGAAAGGGCGGCCGGGAAAACCCGGCTGTCTTTTTTTCGGGCGGCAATATTCGGAGAAAGCCGGGATAAAAAAAATACGGCAAAAACCGCCGTCAAAGGGCGGCGTACAGGAGGAAGATATGTTTTTCGGAAAAAAGAAGCCCGACCCGAAGCGCATGGATCGGTTTCCCTTTTGGTCGAAAAAGGTGCGCGGGGAATTTTTCGAAGATTTTTTCTATTATTGGACGACCGACAGCAACAGCGGTACGCCCGAAAAATACGCGTTCATGGAATTTCCCTTTCCCGCCGCCAAGTGGCGGGCGGAGCAGTTTGACGCCTTTTGCGCCGTCGCCGAAAAGTGCGCGCTTTACCCCGTCGGCTACCGCGCGGAGGAGACGGAGGACGGAAAGTCGGAGCGGGTGCGCATCGCGTCCCTGCTAATAAACGGGAAGAGGATAAAGCGGAAAGGCCGGCTGCGCAGATTCTTCGCCGAACGGGGGATCGCGGCGGAAATTTCCTTTGTCTTCGGGGACAGGACGGCGGACATCATGCCGAAAATTTTCCCCTATCCCTACGTCAATCGGGGGGAAGCAGACGTGCGGGCGCCGTTCGATCGGGATCGGGTCGCCTTTCTGGACAGCCTTTTCACCTGGCGGGACAGGAGTTCGCTCTCGTGGTGTTCGGGGGTGCGGCCGCCTTCGTTTTTCGTCGCGTTTCCGAAGGACACGCCCGCCGAAAAACTGAAAAGTTTCGCCGCAGACGGGGAAAAGGCGGGTTTTGCCTGCCGGGCAGTCTCTTCGGCGGAGGGACTCGAAAGGCGGGACGGACAGGATAATGCTCTCGGCTTCGGCCTCTGCGGAGACCCTTGGGACGAACCGGTGAAAGAGGAGGACAGGTCGACGGGCGTCCTCTTCGAAAAGCCGATTTCCTTTGTCGGGCCGATTTCCGCAGAGCGGCTGGCGGCGGCGACCATCCTCGTGCCCTATCGGGAAGTGTACTACTTGTCGGACAAGGCGTATATGGAAGGCGCCGTGCGGCTCGGCATCGAAGAGATGCAGGTGCGTATCGATTGGGCGGAAAAAATCGTCCGCGTCGCCCTGACTGCGGCGGGCGCGACCCCTCTGCCCTTTTGTGCGGACGATTTCAGGCGCGCGGGGCTGACATGGCTTGCGGACAGCGGAAAATGGGTGATGAAAGAGCCGAACGAAGGGACGCGGAAGGCGCTGGAACTCTTCGCCCGCCTTTCCTTTGCCCGGCCTCTGTCCGGATATTCGGGCAAACTTCTGACCGACGCCGTGGAAACGCTGTACGCGGCGGCAAAAGAGGCGGGCGCCCTCCGTCTGCAATGGAGATAAGGGCGTGGATGGCCGGACGGGAATTTTGAAAACGGACGGGACAGGGATTTGACGACGGCGTTTTCGGATTGTCCGAAAACCGAACAGACAATCCCTCAGTCAGCCATTCGGCTGACAGCTCCCTTTGCACAAGGGAGCCATGGTTGGGGGTGTCGTTCGTTGCCAACACTTTTGCACAAGGGAGCCAAGGTGTGGCGGGGGAGGTGTTGCACCCATCAATCATGCCTCCCCTTATGGTAAGGGGAGGTGTCGAGCAGAGCGAGACGGAGGGGATAAGAAGGTCGGTTTTCGATACAGCAAATTCGAAGCGCCGAAATCAATCCGCAAAAAGGGCGTCACTTGTTATGCTCTTTTTGCCCTTGTAAAAAATGGAAACAAGGTGAAACGAGCCGCAGGCGAGAGAGGAAAGAAAACGGCAGTCAGCCGCACGGCGCGCCGCCGGTGTCTGTCCTGTTAATCCTTCCGCAGACTCTCGTTAAATTTTTTTCCGAAAAAAATTTAACGAAACGGAGATGTGAGGGGAGATGGTGCGAAGCACCGGAGGGGATAAGGAAGTCGCCTTTATTCAAAGGGCATATATATTATATACGGAAGCCCGGCGGAAATTTTTACCCGCAGCGCTTGCGTTTTGTGTAGAAATATGATAAAATAAACTTAATAAAGAACACAAAGGGGGAAAACGTATGTCCTTTTGGAAAAAAGCGGCGATTTTTGCCGCGCTGATCGTGGGGTCGATTGGGCTGATAGTCGTCGCCGCGATGTTCATTTCCCTGGAAGAGCAGGAGGCGGAATTCTGGCTGTTGATGGCGTACATCATCGTGGTTCTCTGCGTTTGCACATGGGGCACGCAGGCTGCGGTGCCGCCCGGGAAGCCGGGAGAGCTGCGGATGCGCCTGTTCACGCATACCATAGTAAGCTATGCGGCGGCGTGGATCGCCCTCGCGTGCGCGGCCGCCGGCGGCGGATTTGCCGTCGCCCTGGGCGCGTCGCTTGGGTTTTATCTTCTCGTCTATTACGTTCTGGGCGCCGTGCAGCTCCCCTTGAACATCGCATACCGGAGGCTCGGGTACAGTCCCCGGTACTCCCTCTTTTATCCGCTGCTCGGGAAAAGGCGGCGGGAGATGCTCCTTTTCGGAACGGAGGAAGAGGAGCGTTTTGCATTTGACGCGAACGGCGTCCGGGGGGAGTGCTCGACGGAATTTTTCTTCGTGCAAGGCAGAAAGTACGGACAGGTGGAGCTGCCGGACCAGTATCTCTTTTCCGAATTCCCCCTGCCGCAGAAGGGCTGGACGGGAAAGGATTTCGACGCCTATGCCGCCTGCGCGCGGAAAAAGGGCTTTCTCGCCGTCGGCTGGCGGATCGCGCAGACGAAGGGCGCGGGAGAGGCGGTGCGGCTGATCGCCATTCCCGACTTGAAGAACTATAAAAAAGGGAAAGAGGCGCTCGCCGCGTTTTTTGCGCGGCGGAAGATCGGGACGGAGATTTTTCCCGTCGATTACCGCAGCATGGAGGAGGACGTCCTGCCGGAACTCCTGCCCTATCGCTTCAACTCGGAACAGCTGGATATGGAAGTCGGGAAACCGTTCGACGACGAACGGGTGGGATTTCTCGGCGCGGCGCTCGTGGCGATGTACCGGGAGCCGCTTCTGGCGCGCGTGGGGGCGTATGCGCCGACGTTTTTCGTCGGTTTTCCCGAGGGGACGGGCGTGGAGGAGATGAAGAGATTTGCGGCGGCGCGGGAAAAAGAGGGCTTTTTGTGCATCGGCGTCATCAGTACGGATACGGAAGAGAAAACGGGCGCATTTCCCGTCGAAAAGGGTCGGTCGAATTACGTCTACTTCGAGAAACTCATTTCCTTTAATCCGGATCTCTCGCCCGCGCAGCTCCTGTTGGGCTGGGCGCTGTCCGTCTATCGGCAGGTATATCACATGACCTGGGCGGAATATCTCGCCAATGCCGGGCTGCCCAAGGCGGCGGAAGAGGACAAAAAGGAGCTGGCTGCCGCCGAGCGGCTGATCTCCGTCACGCTGCACGGGATCGGGCCCGCGCCGGAGGAGGCGGACGATCTGATGTTCTCGGGGGACATGAAATTTGCCTATCGGGATTTCCTCGACGCCGGATTGATGTGGATCTCCGACCGCAGGCGGTGGATGGTCCGTACGCCGAACGCCGCCGTGGAACGGGCGTTCGAGCTGCTTGCACAGCTGCCGGACAGGATAAAGGCGTCCGTACTTTCGGAAACGGAATTGACGCAGGCGCTGCGCGGTTTGTACGATGCCGCCAAAGAAGCGGGGGCGCTGCGCATCGGATGGCGTTTCTGACGGCGCGGGCGGATTATACGAAAAGGGAGAAAAAATGGGAGACAGGATTTTTTGGATTCTGCTGCCCGCGATATTGTCCGTTGCGGGGCTTGCGGTGGTATATTGGGACAAAAAGCGCACCGAGCAGAAAAATGCCCTGTACAACGAAGTACAGCGGCTGCTCGAAGCGGAGGACAGGGAAGGGGCGATACGCCTTTGCGAACGGGCGCTTGCCGCGCCTGATGCGCCCGCCCGGAAGACGTTTGCGGCGAAGATGTTCTGCCGGCTCGCCGCCGATTCGGCGGACGAGAGGTACGAGCAGGGACTGCGCTTTCTGAAAGAGGAGGACGCGCTTTTCTTCCGCGTCCTGTATGCCTTCAACGCGGGGAAATTCGGCGAGATGCGGGAGGCTTGCGAGAAGATCCGTTCGGGGAAGAAAAAGAACGTCTTCTATGCGGAGCGGATGATCGCCGACAGCCTTTTCCGCGAAGGGGAGAAAGAGAAGGCGTATCGGAAATTTATGGCGCTTGCGGAGGCAAACCGCGGAAGACGGCGGAATTCCGCGGCGGCGTCGGCGTTTTCCTGCGCCTGCGGACTGCTCGATCTTTCCGCGGCGAAAAAGGCGTATGCCCTGATGGGCAGAAAATACAAGAGGGAATATTTTCCCGACCTGGACGCGCTGGAAGGGCGGGTTGGGGTCGCCCGCCGGAAGGGATACGACGCGGCAGAATACCTGTCTGCCCTGCGGGCGGCATTGCGACCTTTCGAAAGGCGGGGCGCGACAATTCTCGGTTATGACCCCACCGGCTCGCCGTCGAGCTATTTCGGCGGAACGCTGGACTACGACCACGAGAGGGTGCGTTCGGTGAAGGCGCATTTTTTCGCGCAGCTCTGCCTTTCGGACATACCCGTCGCGGAACTGAAAAAGCCGTACACCCTCCGCCTCTGGCTGACCAACGCGGAAGAGGAATTGCCCGAAGGGGTATATCCCTGCGATTATATAGACGCATCGGCGGGCGGAGAAGGGAAAGGGGATCCGGAACGCGCCTCCGCGCCGGCGGTCGTGATCAAAGGGCTGAAAAAGAAATTCGTCTGTTATCCGGACGGGGACAAGGAGCAGATCCGGCGCCGCAACGTATTCGTGTCCAGGCGCATCGCCTTTGGGGAAACCCGCTGTCTGCCCGTTCAGGACGCGTCCGGACTGCGCGAAATCTGCGAAGGCGCGGGCATTCCCGAGCCGGAGGCGGTGTTCGGCAAATGTCCGCCTTTCGGGGAGTACAGCGAGGAAAATCTGGGCGGCTATCCGTATATCGCGGAGAAGTTTGCGGAGCGGGTGAAGGGTTACGACTTTTGCCTGGTTCAGCGGTGGGACAAAGAAAATACCATATATGCCTATATCATGCGCCGGGAGGACTACCTGGCGGACAATTTTTCCGACGTGCTCTTTCTCAAACAGTATAAACACGAATAGAGATAAGGCGGGCGTTTTGCTCGCAGGGAACGGAAAAAGCCCTGTCCGCGTCTGATGCGGGCAGGGCTTTGTCTGTTCGGCGTATGGATTCCCCGCGAAAGCGCCGCGGGATGCGGGGGATTATTCTTCCGGGCGGTCGTTCTTTTCCGCTTTTTCCTTTTCGGCTTCTTCTTCCGCCTTGCGGGTGCGGTAGTCCTTATAGCCGACTTTCTGATTGTCCGCTTCGTCCCATTTTTTGCCCCCCGTGGCGAATACGGAAATGACGCCCGCCGCGGCGACGATCACCGCGATGATGGGCCAGATGTAGTTTTTGGGCAGGGCGAGCGCGAACACGAAGCTGACCGCGGCGATGATCAGAAGGAGGGCGCCGAGAAAGATGTCCCCCTTTTTGAGTACGCCCGTCTTTTTGGCGAACAGCCCGCGCAGGAGCACGGCGATGCCGCCCGTGCCGCAGATGACGACGAGCGCCCAGTTCAGATTGAAAAATCCGAAGGTATCGGGCAGGACGACGGAGAGCAGCCAGAGGACCGCCGCCGCCAGCCATGCCAGAGCCAGAAGAAGTCTGAAAAAGAAATTTTTGCTCATTTTCGTTTCTCCAAAATAATGAAAATGTAAGGGGAAGGGCGATGAAAATGCGTTCGTCAAATCCCTGCCCCCTTAAAATTTTATAAAACGTTCAGCGGAGGATGACGTCGCCGGATACGGCGCAGATCTCGTCCCCTTCGGCGATGACGATTTTGTCGCCGTGTCCGAAGGTGCGGACATAGCCCGCCTTGCGGATGTTCATCGTCCCGCGGCTGCCGTCGGCGGAGAGGACGGTGTACACGCCGGGGAGCAGTCTGCCGTCCCGTTCGGCGCGGTAGATTTCCCCGCGGACGAGCATGAAATCGACGGGCAGGTGGGAGACGTTCATCTCGCCGTTTTCCTGCACGGCGCCGTCCTTGGAGTAGCGCACCCCGTCCACGATCTTCACCTCTTCGGCGTACTCCGCGTCCTCCCGCTTTTTGATCTTGCGGAGTTTGACGCTGACGACGATGAGGATGACGATGAATACGGCGAGCAGGACGCTCAATATGAGCAGGGTGATCTGTTGAGGGGTCATGAAGATTTACCTCCCGCGGAGTTCCGCGTTTTGCCGTTTCCGAACGGTTTTAATGGTTCAGAAACCAGAAGAGCAGCCCGATCGCCGCAGCCGCCGCGACGCAGAGGACGGCGGTGATCGCCGCCTTGACGGGGGACACGGGGGATTTGCCCTTGACTTTGCCGCTCCTGCCGTTTATGTAAAAGGGATAGGTCTTTCCCTTGTAGGGGTAAATGCCCGTGTACATGGGCAGAAGCAGGTATTTGTAAGTGACGTTGAAACAGGTGGTGCGGACGTCGAGATAGGACACCACGTCGTGATGGTATTGGGAGAGAATCCCCTGCCGGATGCGGTTGTCCGCCATCTGCCGCGCGTCCGTCCAGCAGCTTTCCCCGCTCTTGGAGTAGAGCAGCGCCGTAAATCCGTACAGGAAATCGTCCCTGTATTCCACGCAGTTGTGGTAATCGTACCGCATCAGGGTGCTCATGACGCTTTGGGGGACGGCGTCCGTGGCGCTCACGGCGAGGTCGTCGAAAAATTCCCGGTATTCGCCCTGTACGGTAAAGTAGCGGGTGCGCTGGCGGCGGACGCTTTTGCCGCCCGAGCGCACGGTGACGTAGTAGTGTTCTCCGAGCCGTCCGCTGTACTTCGAATCGGTGTCCGTATCGAAGGTGAAGGCGGGCAGGTACACGCCGTTCAGCTTTTCGGGCCGGAAATACGTCTTGAAATCGCGCGGGGCGAAGAAGCGTTTTTTCGCCCACGCCACCGCCGTTTCTGCCGCTTTGTCCCTGTCCAACAGGAAGGGGAGGAGGGCGTTGGGGCGCAGGGTGTCAATCTCTTCTTTTTCCACGACGGAGGGGGAGCCGCAGAAGGGGCAGACGTGCGCGATCTCCCGTTTGTCTAAGACCTCTTCGGCATTGCAGTTGGCGCAGTGATAGACGTGCGTCTGTTCCTGCCAGCCCCCTCTGCCCTTGCTGAGTTCGGAAAAGGCGATCTCCTGTCCCGCGCGCGTCTCTATCCTTTTGGTCGTGCCGCAGCTCGGGCATCTGAGACAGCCGGTCTCCGGGTCGAACTCCATATTGTCCCCGCAGCCGGGGCATTTTTCCGTGCCGACCGCCGTCTGCGCCTCTTCGCTGCGGAAAAAGGCGTCGCGGACGTCTTGCTGTTCGGAATTTTGCGTTTCCATAAGGAATACCCCCGAATTTTGTAATGGTTTTGCGCCGATTACGCGCCGCGCTTTCAAGGCGGAACGCAGAGGAAAGAGCGGCGGATCGCGCTTATCGGACGCGTTTATAAAATCGCGCTCGTCAAATCCCTGCCCCTGTCGAATTGATAAAATCGGGGGGGTACGGACTCGGGTTGCCGTTCCGCCCTTTTTTTTCCTTACAGCTTCGCCCCGCATTCGGGACAGAACTTTGCGCCCGGGCTCACCTTCGCGCCGCACTTGGGGCACGCCGAAGAGACGGGCGTCCCGCATTCGGCGCAGAATTTCGCGCCGGGGGCGAGTCTGGCGCCGCACTTTGCGCACACGCCGCCCGCGCTTTCCAGATTGGAGCCGCATTTGGTGCAGAACTTGGAATCGGCGGGTACCTGCGCGCCGCAGACGGGGCAGGTCTTTTTGCCGGCGGACGAGCCCGCGTTCATGGCGCCGCCCATCGCGTTCATCATATGCATGCCCATGCCGAGCCCGATCCCCGCGCTCATCGTGCCGCCCGCCATGCCGGGATTTTTCGCCGCCTCTTTCAGGGCGTCCGCCTGCGCCATCTGGGTATAGACGTCCACGTTGCGGCGCATCATGCCCAGGCGGGCGTTTTCGTCCATCGCCTTTTCGAGTTCGGCGGGCAGGGACACGTTTTCGAAGTTGAAGTCGCAGAGCTCCAGCCCCATCTGCTCGAAGCGCTTGTCGAGGGACTTTTTCACTTCGTCCGAAAGCTCCATGAGGTTCGCCGCCATGTCGACGACGGAGATGCCGCTCTCGCCCATCGCGTCCGAAATCGCCATCACCAGCATGCTGCGGATGTGGTCGGTGATGTCCTCCGTCCGGTAAGTGGAATGGGAGCCGGACAGCTCGGTCATAAAGACGTAGGCGTCCCTGACGCGGAAGGAATAGGTACCGTAGCCGCGCACCCGCACCGCGCCGAAATCGGGATCGCGGAGCATGATGGGATTCGCCGTCCCCCAGCGCAGTTTGGAAAAGCGGGTGGTGTTGACGAAATACACCTCCGATTTGAAGGGGCTTTCAAACCCGTATTTCCACGAGAGCAGGGAGGTGAGGATGGGAAGGCTGTCCGTGTCCAGATCGTAATAGCCGGGCTGGAACACGTCCGCCATTCTGCCCTTGTCGCAGAAGACCGCCACCTGCCCCTCCCGGACGGTGAGCTTGGAACCCTTTTTGATGACGTTCTTTTTGGTGTCCACCTTGTAGACGATGGTGTTGGGGGAATTGTCCGCCCATTCGATGACTTTGAGAAGTGCCATATTGTTTCCTTTCTCCGCCTTTTTGTCCGCCTTCGGGCGTTCGCCGGAGTATCCTGATTTTTTCGCTTTATGATATTATACTACACTTTTTCCCGATTGTCAACCCTATTGCCGGAAATTGCCGTTTTCCGGGCTTCGTTCGCTTTCGGGCGCCTGCAAACACTTGACTTTTTTCCGCGATTCCCTTATACTGAAAGAAAGCGGGGCAAAGCTGCTCTGCGGGAGGGAAAGATGAAGGCAATCGAAAAGGCGTTGAAAAAACAGCTGATTTTAGCGATCGTGTTCTCCTTTATGCTGGTCGCGGGGGTACCCATGATCGTGTTCGGCGCGATAAACATGGGCGGGCTGACGATCCTCATGGTCGCGGGGATCGTTTTCGTCGTACTCGGTTTTTACGGCACGCCCCTCGTGTGGATTTCCTATGGAAACAAGGTGTCTTTGAAGCGGGTGGTGTATGCCGTGGACAGGGAACACCTGCTCACCGTGCAGGAGATCTCCGCCCAGCTCTCCAAACCGGAAAAGGCGGTGCGCGGGATGCTCGATCAATGCTTCCAGAAGGGATATCTCGTCGGCTATGTGCGCAAAGGGGACGAAATTTTCCTCAATGAGGCGAGAGCGCCCGAAGAGACCCTGCACGCGGCGGTCTGTCCGAGCTGCGGCGCGAAGTACACCTATAAGGCGGGAGAACAGCCCGTCTGCCCCTATTGCGGCAGCATGTCCGGGAAGTGAACTTTCGCTCCGCCCGCATTTGTCTTTGCCGTAAAGAAGCCGGAAAAAGGGCGCGGAAGGGCGGAAAACAAAGGGGATTCTACTGCGGGTAGAGAAAAAATTTTTGCTCTACCGGACGCCGGAAGGAGCGGAAATCCCTTTATTTTGTAAGTAGACTTAACCATAAAGAGGAATAGAGGCGGGCGGCGGGCGCGTAGAGCGCCGCCGCCCGCCGTTTGCTTGAAATCGGCGGCAACGGGTGGTAAAATAAGACAAAAATCAAAAACCCGGTGCCGCCGGGAAAGGGGTGATTTTATGGCAAATTACATTCTGAGCTGCTGTTCCACCGCGGATCTCACCAAAGAGCATTTCGACGGGCGGGACATCCGTTACATCTGTTTTCACTATTCGCTCGGCGATAAGGAGTATCCCGACGATCTGGGGCAGACCATGCCCTTCGACGAATTTTACCGCCGCATGGCGGAAGGGGAGATGACGCGCACTTCGCAGGTCAACGTCGAAGAGTTCGTCGAATATTTCACTCCTTTCCTCGAAGAGGGAAAGGATATCGTCCACGTCTGTCTTTCTTCGGGCATTTCGGGGGTGTATAACTCCGCCACCGCGGCGGCAAAATTGCTCGGCGAGAAATATCCAGACCGGAAAATTTACGTCGTCGATTCCCTGGGTGCTTCGTCCGGGTACGGGCTGCTGATGGATAAGCTCGCCGACCTCCGCGACGAAGGCATGCCCGCCGATGAGCTCTTCTGTTGGGCGGAAGATCATAAACTCCGTCTGCACCACTGGTTTTTCTCCACCGACCTCAAATATTACGTGCGCGGCGGCAGAATTTCCAAGGCGTCGGGATTTTTCGGGAATCTCCTGAAAATCTGCCCCCTGCTCAACATGGACGATCTCGGCAGGCTGATTCCCCGCATGAAGTGCCGGGGCAAGAAAAAGGTCATCGAAGAGATCGTGCAGCGGATGGAGGAAAACGCGGACGGCGGCCCGGACTATTCGGGCAAGTGCTATATTTCCAATTCCGATTGTTATGAGGACGCGCGCGCTGTCGCCGATCTCGTGGAAAGCCGTTTCAAAAAGCTGAACGGCAAAGTGGAGATTTACAGCGTCGGCACGACGATCGGGAGTCATACGGGCCCGGGGACGGTGGCGTTGTTCTTTTGGGGCAACAAACGCACAAGGTAACTTTTACGGTTTAAGTCAGGGGAAACGCGTATCTACTACGCAATACATTGTCGGGCTTGCGTTTGTGCCCTTTCTCCCTGCCTCTCCTTTGTCAAAAAGGGGAGGCGTCGCCCACTAACCATGCCTCCCCTTATGGTAAGGGGAGGTGTCGAGCGGAGCGAGATGGAGGGGATAAGAGTAAATCCGCAAAAAGGGCGTCACTTGTTATGCACTTTTTGCCCTTGTAAAAAATGGAAACAAGGTGAAACGAGCCGCAGGCGAGAGAGGAAAGAAACCGGCAGTCAGCCGCACGGCGCGCCGCCGGTGTCTGTCCTGTATAATCCTTCCGCAGACTCTCGTTAAATTTTTTTCCGAAAAAAATTTAACGAAACAGAGATGTATGGGGAGGTGTCACGGAGTGACGGAGGGGATAAGAGAGTCCGTTTTCGATAAAGTAAATTACAATGCCGAAATCAATCCGCAAAAAAGGCGCACTTTTTTGCGGAAAAAATGGTGCGAAACCAAAAAACTGCGCTCCCCGAGAGGGGAGCGCAGAACAATATGATGAAGGAGCCGCCTTCCGGCGGTCGGATGAGCCGTTTTGTCAGTCGCCGTCCGCGAAATCCGCGGGACCTGCGGAATTCGCCCCGTCAGCGTCGCCGAATACGGGATCGGGCTGTTTCGCCGCATACAGGAAGAGGACGAAGCCCACGACGAACAGGGTGGCGACGGGCAGGATGCTGAGGTGGAGGGCAAGTCCGTCGCCCGCGCCGCAGGCGAGGGCAATGTCCGTCGTCACGCCGAACAGCAGAGTGCCGAGAAACGCCGCGCCCTTGCCGAAGATGTCGAACACGCCGAAGTATTCGCCCGACTTTTCCGCAGGGACGAGTTTTGCGAAATAGGATCGGGAAAGCGCCTGGATCCCCCCTTGGAAAAGCCCGACCATGACGGCGAGCACCCAGAACTGCCATTCGTGGTAAAGGAATACGGCGAAGAATCCGACGAAGGTGTACGCCGCGATGCACACGGCGATGAGCTTGGCGTCCGAGACCTTTTTCGTCAGCACCCCGAAGGCGATGGCGGAGGGGAATGCCACGATCTGCGTCACGAGCAGGGCGATGAGGAGGGAGGGCATTTCCAGACCGAGCGCGCTTCCGAATTTGGTCGCCATGTCGATGATCGTATATACGCCGTCGATATAGAAGAAGAACGCGAGGAGGAAGAGGAACGCCTTTTTGTTTTTCCTAAGTTCTCCGAACAGCTGTCCCAGCCGCTTGAAGGCGCTTTTGAAAGGCTTTTCGGGGCGGGGGAGGAAATGGGTCTGCCGGTAGGATTTGGCAAGGGGCATGGTAAAGGCAAACCACCAGACGCCCGTGATGATGAAGGCGAGAATGAGGGATAAACTGCTCATGTCGCTGAAAAGCACGATGGCGAGACAGACGATGAAGGGGATGCAGCTGCCGATATATCCCCAGGCATAGCCGTGCGAAGAGATCTTATGCAGCCGCTCTTCCGAGGTGACGTCGGGGAGCATGGAATCGTAAAAGACGAGTGAGGAAGAAAGCCCCACTTTGGCGATACCGTACACGAACAGGAAAATGAGCCAGTGCATGGGCACGGCGAGGAAGAGGCATCCGACGATGCCGAGCAGGGAAAAGATCAGAAAGAGCGCCTTTTTGCCCTTGAAGTCGGCAAGCGTCCCCAGGATCGGGGAGATGAGCGCCGTGACGATCGTGACCGCCGAAGCCGTGTATCCCCAATAGGCGGTGGACTGCGCGTCGCTGATGCCCGCCGCGCCCGCAACCGCTTCGAAATAGATGGGGAGGATGGTGGACGCCAGCAGGACGAAGGCGGAATTGCCCACGTCGTACAAGATCCATTTGAGTTCGAAAGGGGTGAATCTTCTCTCTTTTTGCATCGTTTTTTCTCCCGTACGTTATTTTTGTTCCGTTCCCTTATTCGTCTGTCCCTTCGTAATTGCGCGAGAAGCGCGGGGGGAGGGGAGAGGACATATTTTCAAAATAAGCGGACACCAGGGAAGCGCCGAGCGGTACGGCGGCGTCGAATTTTTCGCGCAAAACCACGTTGGACGGAGCGCAGTCCGCGCGCGGGGCTTTGTCGTAAAACATCCCGCGGATCTCCCTGTTTTTCGTGACGGCGAGCAGGGCGAAGGCAAATCCCCGGAAGAGGGAATTTCCCGAAGAGAACCAGCCGTTCGCCTTCACGAAGAAGGAGAGGGCTTTTTGGGCCTGCTCTTCGGTCACGCCCAAAAGTTTTGCCGCCGTCTCTGCCGTTTCGGGGTGGGCGAGATGGGCGGCGTGATTGACGCCGAGCACCTTTTCGCCGTCCGCCGTCAGCAGGGAGCGGTCGAACTCCGTCTCGATGGCGGCGTGCCGGATGCCCGTCTCTTTAATCCGCCTGCCGATATAGCCGTGGCACTCGCTGTCGAGCGCGAAATGGCAGATGAATCCGGCGATATAGGCGCCTTCGGCGGTTTCCGCGGGCGATACGCCCTGCGTTTTAGCGGCGTCCGAAAGGGCTTTGCGCGCCCCTTCGAAAAAGCCCGCCGCCTTTTCTTCGTGCATTTTATATCCCTTGCCGTTGACGGCGTTTTTGCCGAGCGGGTGGTAGTAAAAGAGCAGGTCGGGGCCGTGCAGCCCGAGATAATATTCGGGCAGGTGCTTTTTCAGATGCCCGGAAAGGGGTTCGGGCAGCGCGGAAAGCACTTTTTCCCCGAATCTTTTGTGCGCGTAAGTGGAAGGCATAACTTTCCTCCGTCCTCTTTCTTACATTATTGTATCACATACTTGTAAAAAAATCCACACTATGCGTGTAAAAAGGTTGTAATAAATTTTTCTTTTGCGGGCAAGGGGGACGAAAAATTTCCGATCCCGGGAAAAGGCAGGGGCAGGGATTTGACGAAAGGAAAAAACCGCCGTTTTTTCCCGTTGCCCGGTTTCCCGTCTGTTTTTTTGCCGCCCGCCCCAATAGGGGGCGGGCGGCAGGCAATCTGCGGTCAGATCCCGACTCTTTTCCGAAAAAATTCAAAAAACGACAAAAACAGAACTTTGCGTCGTTGCCGTTCGGTCTATGGTATATTATGGCGGAACACGGGGGGATGGGAAAAGGTAAATTCCGGATAATTTCACTGTATTTTAATATATTCGTAATTGTTTGGGAAAAAACGTATGTTACAATAATGACAACATTAGGTCATGTACTTATTGCGTACACTCCCGTCGGACTTTACGCAGGCTTCTTGTCCCGTCCGCGACTGACGCCCGAAACTTCGGTTGTTCCTGCTTATTCGAAGTTTGAGGCCGGGAACTTTGCCCCAACGGGGCAAAGAGGGAGGCGCGATATAGCGGCGTATGCCGCGCGTACGCGGTTGTCTCTCCGTTAAAATTTTCCGCAGACTTTCGTTAAATTTTTTCTTCGAAAAAATTTAACGAAACGGAATTGTAAAAACAGGCAATCTGTTTACCGGGACAGAATTTTGCGCTCGTCAAAACCCTGCTCCCCGGAAATCAAAAAAACGCAGCTCCCCGAGAGGGGAGCCGCTTACCGCAAGGACATCCGCTCCTTCCCGCCCGCCCTTTATGCGGGCAGGGGCGTTTTTCGCCTGAGCCAGGCGATGGTGTCGCGGATGGTCTCGTACAGATCGCGGGGGCGGTAGCCGAGTTCGCGGGATGCCTTGTCGTGAGAAAATTTGTCGTTGCTCGTCAGCGTGTACAGCGAATATTTGGTGTACAGCGGGCGCTTCTTTTTGCATTTTGCGATAAATTCCATGAGGGGCAGGGCGAGTTTTGCCATCCACACGGGCAGGACGGGCAGCCGTCTCCCGCCCGCGACGGAGCGGACGATGGCGAGAACTTCCCGGATCTCGTAATGCCGGTTGGAGAGGATATAGCATTCCCCCGTCCTGCCCTTTTCCGCCGCGGCGAGAGTACCCGCCGCCACGTCGCGCACGTCCACGAAGTCGTAGCCCCCCTTGACGCAGGCGGGGAGCTTGTTTTCCACATAATCGGTGACGAGCTGGACGAGATGATTCCCCGAGCCGTCGTAAGGTCCCAAAATGCCGGACGGGTGGACGACGACCGCGTTCAGCCCCTTTTTGACGTATTCGAGTACCTTTTCCGTCGCCATCGCCTTGGTCTTGGCATAGGCGCCCTGCACCTTGTCGGGGGAAAAATCGTCCGTTTCGGAGAGGACGCGCAGGGGCTGTTCGGGAATGGCGTGCACCGAACTGACGTAGACGAACTTTTTCACGCGGCTGCCGAGCGCCGCGGAAAGCAGATTTTCCGTGCCTTCGACGTTGACGCGCAGCAGGTCGTCCGTCACCTTGTCCGCGATGCTGATGATGCCCGCCGTGTGGATAAAGACGATCTCTTCGTCTTCCGCCCTTTCGAACAGGGGCGGGAGGGTCTCCGGTTTTGTGACGTCTCCGAATACGTATTCCGCCCGACCTTCGAAGAGGGGCGTCTGCCCGGGCAGGATAAGCCCGCGCACCTTTTCGCCTTTTTCAAGCAGCAGCCGGACGATCGTGCTGCCCAGATGTCCGTCCGCGCCCGTTACGACATATAACTTTTTCATGATTGTCACCCTCCTTTTTGTCTGTCCGATTGCTTTTTTTCTTCAAATCTATTATAATATAGAAAAGAGGATTTGTAAACGGGCAATTTTTGCCGGAATGCGCAGATATTCGCCGACGGGCGGAGCTGCGGCAGGTTAGTCGACATTTCCGCAAAAATTGTCGGCTCGGATCGGGGCGGAAAAGGAGGAACGGAAATGGCAAATTCGGAGGACAGGAAGAACTTGGAAAACGCGGAAAGCGCCGAAAGGGCGGGCAAGTTTCCGGACAGGGACTACCGCGTGCGGGTGACGAAGATGCTCATCCGCAAGCAGTTCACCGAGCTGCTCGCGACGAAGCCGATCCGGTCGATCACCGTGCGGGAGCTGTGCGAGCGCACGGGCATCAACCGCAGCACTTTTTACAACCATTATCGGGACGTCTACGATCTTTTGGAGAAGATCGAAGAGGAGATACTCGCCGAACTCGCCGAACAGCTGAAAAAGATCGCGGGGGAGAGCGGTCTGATGTCCGTCGGATTTTTTGAGGGGATTTTCCGCTTTCTCGGGCAGAACATGGACGTCTGCGCCGTCGTTCTCGGCGACAACGGCGACAAGCGCTTTTTGTACCGGATGCTGGAAATGGGCAGGAAGTCCTGCGTGGACGCCTATTCCCGCGCCTTTCCGAACGCGGCAGAAGAACAGATAGAGGATTTTTACGCCTTTGTCAGCAACGGCTGTATCGGACTCATCATCCGTTGGCTCAAACAGGGCATGAAGAGGCCGCCCGAAGAACTCGCCCGCACCGCCATGGGGATTATGACCCAGGCGCTCGGCTTTTTCCAAAAGAGATAATTTTTTCGCCGCTTTTTTGCGGTTTGGTCGTTTGCGCCGTCCCGCGCTTTCCGGGGCGGCGTTTTCGTGTTTTCATCGCCCCTCTTATCCCCTCCGGCACTTCGTGCCACCTCACCTTACCATAAGGGGAGGCTTGCGGCATTGGCGCTTCGTTGTCATGTCTTTGTTCCCGTAAAGAGAGATTTGAGAGGGACAGGGTTGCGTCTATCGGGCTTTCTTGCCCAAAAGCCGGGGGAATTTATCCGCCATTCCCTTGTGTAAAGTCAGGAAAGCCACACGCCCGCCCCATGTGCAAAGGAGGAAAACCACACGCCTCTGCCCCCTTTACACAAAGGGGGGAGCCACACGCCCGCCCCCCCCCATGTGCAAAGGAGGGAAACCACACGCCTGCCCCCCTTGTGCAAAGGGGGGGAAGTGGAAGGGGGGGATTGTCTGTCCGCAAATCGCCAAAACGCATAGATGCGGGCAAGGCGCGAAACACCGCACGATATATAGTTTTTCCGGGCAGAACGTTCTCTCCCTCCGCTCGGGCATAAAGCCCGTCCCCGCCGCATACAATGAAGGGAATTACGGCAAAAAAGAGGAGCGGCAGATGGAAAGAGAAAATCGGGAAGCGCGGGGGCTGACCGGGGCGGAGGTGCTCGCCTCCCGCCGGGCGCACGGCGCCAACGTCATCACCCGGCGGGGGCGCAAGGGATTTTTCAGACAATATCTCGCGAGTTTCGGCGATCCGATCATCCGGATCCTGCTCGCCGCGCTCGCCGTCAATCTGATTTTTCTCTTCCGCACAGCCGATTGGGCGGAATCGGTCGGCATCGCGGCGGCGGTCTTTCTCGCCACTTTCGTGTCCACCCTCTCCCAATACGGCAGCGAATCGGCGTTTCTGGAATTGCAGAAATCGGCGGAAAACGCCCGCTGCCTCGTGCGGCGCGCGGAGGGGGTAAAAGAGATCCCCGCCTCCGATCTGGTCGTGGGGGACGTCGTGCTGCTGCGGGCGGGGGACAAGATCCACGCGGACGGCGTCCTCCTTTCGGGCAAACTCGGCGTCGACCAGTCCGCCCTCAACGGCGAGAGCGCGGAGGCGGAAAAATTCCCCCTGTCCGGGCAGGGCGGGGAATGGGATCTCTCCCGCAGCGACCGGCTCTTTTCCGGCTGTTCCGTCTCTTCGGGCGAAGGGACGATGCGCGTGGGCAGGGTGGGGGACAAGACCTTTTACGGCGGCATTGCGGGGGAGATTCAGGAAGAGGCGCCCGACAGCCCCCTGAAAGTCAAGCTCTCCGCGCTGGCGCGGACGCTGGGGAAACTCGGCTATCTCGCCGCCGTTCTCGTCGCCATCGCCGACCTGTTCAACGGCTTTTTTATCGACAACGGAATGGATTTTTCCGGGGCGTGGGCGGATATGCGCACCTGGTCGGTGTGCGTGCCGCGGCTTCTGCACGCGCTTACGCTCGCCATCGCGGTCGTCGTGGTCGCCGTCCCCGAGGGGCTGCCCATGATGATCGCCGTCGTTCTCTCCTCCAATATGCTCCGCATGCTCAAAGACAAGGTGCTGGTGCGAAAGCCCGCCGGGATCGAAGCGTCGGGCGGACTGAACATCCTGTTCACCGACAAGACGGGCACGCTGACCAAAGGGGAAGCGCGCGTCGTCCGGTTGGTCGGATGCGGGGGGCAGGGTTGCGACGAGATAAAAAAATGCGACCCCGTGACGGCGGAACTTCTGCGCCTTTCGGCGGCGTTCGATACCTCCGCCGTCCTCTCGGAAGAGGGGAGGGCGCGGGGCGGGAACGCGACCGAACGCGCCCTGCTCGACGCCGCCCTGCCGCTCGGGAATACGGAAAATTACGAGCGGGGGGAGGTGCTCCCCTTCGACAGCGCCAATAAGTTTTCCGCCGCCGTCCTCCGCGCCGGGTCGGGGGAAATTCCCCGTTTCGGGAAAGAATGCACCTTCGTCAAGGGCGCGCCCGAAAAGATATTGTCTGCCTGCACGCGCGGGGCGGCGGGGAATTTCGACAAAGCCGGGATGGCGCGGGAGATGGAGCGGATGACGAAGAAGGGGATGCGCGTTCTCGCGGTGGCGGTTTCCGCCCGGCCGGTGCGCGGGGACGCCGACCTGAAAGATCTCGCCTTCGTGGCGCTCGTCGGCATCCGCGACGACCTCCGGGAAGAGGTGCCCGCGGCGATCGCGGAGGTCACGGGCGCGGGCGTGCAGGTGGTCATGATCACGGGGGACAATCCGGAGACCGCCGTCGCCGTGGCGGCGGAAGCGGGGCTGATGCGCTCGGCGGGGGACGTCGTTCTGACGGGCAAACGGCTCGCGGCGATGTCGGACGGGGAGGTCATCAAAATTCTGCCCCGCCTTCGGGTGGTTGCCCGCGCGCTGCCTTCGGACAAGAGCCGGTTGGTGCGGCTGGCGCAGTCGCAGGGGCTGGTTGTCGGCATGACGGGGGACGGGATCAACGACGCGGCGGCGCTCAAACGCGCGGACGTCGGGTTTGCGATGGGCTCGGGAACGGAGGTCGCCAAAGAGGCGGGGGACATCGTCGTCCTCGACGACAATTTCGCCTCCATCGCCCGCGCCATCCGCTACGGCAGGACGATTTTCCGCAGCATCCGCAAATTCGTCACCTTCCAGCTCACGATGAACCTGGGCGCCGTGGGGGTCTCCCTCATCGCCCCCTTTATCGGGACGGACACCCCCGTGACCGTCATCCAGATGCTCTGGATCAACATCATCATGGATACGCTGGCGGGGCTGGCGTTCGCGGGGGAGCCGGCGCTGGAAGAATACATGCGGACGCCGCCCGTGCCGCGGAAGGAACGGGTGCTCGACGGGCATACGGCGGGGCGCATCCTGTGGATGGGCGGGTATTCGGTGATTTTAAGCCTTCTGTTTCTCGAACTGCCCTTCTTCCGCCGCTTTTTCTCCTTTGCCGAAGACCCCGTCCGCTTTTACACCGCTTTTTTCGCCCTGTTCGTGTTCATGGGGCTGTTCAACGCCTTCAACGCGCGCACGGAGCGGCTCAACCTCTTTTCCCATCTCGGGAAAAATAAGTTGTTCGTCGTGTTTATTTTGCTCGTCGCCGCGGTGCAGCTGCTGCTCATCCGTTTCGGCGGCAGCGCTTTCCGCTGTACGCCGCTGTCCGCGCGCGAACTTCTCGCCGTGCTCGCGCTCTCCTTTACCGTCATTCCCGCCGATTTCCTGCGCAGATGCGCGGCAAAGGCACTGCGCGAAAAAAGGAAAAAGGATAGGGGCAGGGCTGCGTCGAACGCCCTTTCTCCCGCCGGCCGGAGGGGATAGAAACAGGGGCGGGACAAAAAATATCGCTTTGTTTTCCGGCGGAAGCGCTGAAAGCGGAGGAAAAGACCAAGACGGTCACTTACCGGGAAGCGCCGGGGCGGCGGATGTACTGCAGGCTGTTGGATTATATGAAAAATCCGGGCTTTGAGCGCCCGAACGGGGCATTTTTGCGGCGAAAGACAAAATTTCACCGGGGTTTTACACAACGGGCACCGTTTTCGCGCGAATCGAATTGACTTTTTCCGCAAATAATAGTACAATCAAAGCATGAGCAGAATTTGTCCGAAATGCGGATGCGCAAATCCGGACGGCGCCGAAGTATGCTCCCGCTGCGGCGTCCTTCTGACGTCCGCAGACAGAAAAGGGAAAAAGGGGGCGCAGGGCGGCGCGTTGTACGGAGCGGAGCCGCCCGAAAAAAAGGAAGGGGAAAACGGCGAAACGGAAAATAAGATCAGCGCCGAGTGGAAGGGCGGAAACTGCCGCTGCGACTACGGCTCAGCCCTCCCGCCCGAGACGGAGCAAAGGGCTCCCTTCGTCACGGCCAACGGGACGCCGTATTACCGTTCTCCCCTCCCGGTGCAGCCCGCGCCCGCGGATATGCGGGATCACGTGCGCGGACGGGCGGAAAGGGCGTCGGCGCGGCGGTCTTTTTCCCTGCGCCGCAACCTGTTTATTCTGGCGTTTGTAGGGCTTCTTCTCGATTTCTGGTGCGGCGTCGGAGCCCTGTTGTGCCTGCCGTCGGCAATCGGCGCCACCGTATTGGCGGCAAAGCGGAAACGGGAGGGCAAGCCCGTGGGAACGCAGCTTGTCTGGGCGGCGGTCGTCGGATACCTGGGCGGGGTGCTCGGGATCGTATTCTTTATTTTAATGGTCTGAACGGCGGGCGGCCGGCGCGGGAAAACCTTCGGGAAAACCCGCAAGACGGCAGCCGGACTGCCGGAAAATCGGCGTTTATAAAATTTCAATCGGAAAGAAACCGCGGGCGCGGGGGTACATATTTCGGCATATGAGGAGCGCATATGTTAGACGGATGTACCTCCGCGCTTTTGCGGGCAATCGCCGACGGCTGCGCCCCCGGGACGTACAGGATATTCTCGGGGGAGGATTTTCTCGCCCTTTTTTCCGAGCCGCCCGAAGAGGGGGAGCAATTTGTCGAAAAGGCCCTTTCCCGCCTCTCGGAAGAGGGGTATATCGGCGTGAAATACGCGGGCGGGGGGATGTACTGCGTCTGTCCTCTCCCGCCCGCCCGGGCGGCGCTGGAAAGGGCGGAAGGGGAGGAACAATCCGAAGGAGAGCCGGAGGGGACGGAACAAGCGGAAGAAGCGGCGCGGGAGGCGACCCGGGCGGATCGCCGCGCCTTTCTCGCCGCCTTTTGGGGCGGATTTGCGGGGGCACTCGCGGGAGGATTGATCGCCGCCGCCATCCTCCTGTCGATCCGGCTGATTTTTGGCTGAAAGGAGGGGGCAGGGTTGAGTCGACGGAGGGGATTATGCTGAACAGAAAGGAGAGAGAGGTGATGAAGGAGGTGTTTTCCCTCTGCGGGGAGGAGGGAAAATGTCTCGTCGCCGCGGCGGATCTGCTCCGCGCTCTGCCCCGAAAGGAGAAGTTCACGGAAGAGGGCCTGGAAAGGACGCTGCGCGCTCTCGAACTCGACGACTATTTCGAAATGATCTCCTCCGACCGCAAGGGGGAAAAGATGTACGTCATCTCCCTGCACCCCAAGGGCGCGGCGTACCGCCGCTCCGCCGTCCAGCTCAGGCGCGGTCTGGCGCTTCGGCTCGTGTGGACGGTCCTTTCCGCCGTTCTCGCCTTTTTCGTCGGCCTGCTTTTGAGAAAATTGTTTTGACGCCGCCCTTTCTTTGCGAAAAGGCGGATTATTTCGCCGAAAATCGGTTTACATTTATAACGGTTTGTGCTATAATATCTGTCGGGATTACAAACGAATGTTCGCAAAAATCCGAAGGCGGATTTTCCGCGGCGGGAGGTCACGGTTATGGAATTTAAGCTGCACGCTCCGTTCGAGCCGACGGGAGATCAGCCGCAGGCGATAGAAAAGCTGACGGAAGGGGTATCGGACGGCATACGCACGCAGGTGCTCGTCGGGGTGACGGGGAGCGGCAAGACGTTCACGATGGCAAACGTCATCAAAAACGTAGGGCGGCCCACTCTCGTCATCGCGCACAACAAGACGCTGGCGGCGCAGCTGTGCAACGAGTTCCGGGAATTTTTCCCCGAAAACCGGGTGGAGTATTTCGTGTCCTATTACGACTATTACCAGCCGGAGAGCTACATCCCTTCGACGGACACCTATATCGAAAAGGACATGAGCTTAAACGACGAGATCGACAAGCTCCGCAACTCGGCGACCTGTTCCCTGATGGAGCGGGAGGACGTGATCGTGGTGGCGTCGGTGTCCTGCATTTACGGTCTCGGCGCGCCCGAAGAGTATTTCCGCCTTTCCATATCCCTGCGCCCGGGCATGGAGATGGAGCGGAACGCCCTCATGCGCAAGCTCATCGAATTGCAGTATTCCCGCAACGACATGGATTTCAAGCGCTCCACCTTCCGGGTGCGCGGGGATTCGGTGGAGATCTTTCCCGCCTCCAATTCGGAGGTGGCGATCCGGGTGGAATTTTTCGGGGACGAGATCGACCGCATTTTCGAAGTGGAGGCGCTGACGGGCAACCGCCTGAACGAGCTTTCCCACGTCGCGATCTTCCCCGCCAGCCAGTACGCCGTCGGCACGGAAAAGCTGAGAAACGCCCTGGCGATGATCGAAGAGGATCTGAAAGGGGAGGTGAAGGCGTTTGAGGACGCGGGCAAAATTCTCGAAGCGCAGCGCCTTAAACAGCGCACCGAACACGACCTGGAAATGATGCGGGAGATCGGCTATTGCAGCGGTATCGAAAATTACAGCCGCTATTTTGACGGCAGGCAGCCGGGCGAGCCTTCTTTCACCCTGCTCGACTATTTCCCCGCGGGGAAATTTCTCGTCTTTATCGACGAGAGCCACATGACCATCCCGCAGATCCGCGCCATGTACCACGGCGACCTCTCCCGCAAGAAAAATCTCGTCGATTACGGATTCCGGATGCGGTCGGCGTACGACAACCGCCCCCTGACCTTTGAGGAATTCGACGCGCGCGTACCCCAGCTCATCTGCGTGTCGGCGACGCCCGCGCCCTACGAACTCGGCGAAGCGGGGCAGACGGTGGAACAGCTCATCCGCCCCACCGGCCTGCTCGACCCGAAAATCGACGTCCGCCCCACCAAGGGGCAGATCGACGACCTGCTCTCCGAAATCCATAAAGTGATCGGAGAGGGGGGCAGGGTTTTGATCACGACGCTTACCAAGAAGATGGCGGAGGAACTCACCGACTATCTGAAAGAGCATTCGGTCAAGGTCAAATACATGCACAGCGACGTGGATACGCTGGAGCGCATCGACATCGTAAACGGGCTGCGGCTGGGCGAATTCGACGTGCTCTGCGGCATCAACCTGCTGCGCGAAGGGCTGGACCTGCCCGAAGTCAGGCTGGTCGCCATTCTCGACGCGGACAAGGAGGGATTTTTGCGCAGCGACACCTCCCTCATCCAGACGATAGGCAGAGCCGCGCGCAACAGCGAAGGGCGGGTGATCATGTACGCGGACACGATGACGGACAGCATGAAGCGGGCGATCGGGGAGACCGAGCGCCGCCGCGCCGTGCAGGACGCCTACAACAAGGCGCACGGCATCGTGCCCAAAACCATCATCAAGGAAGTCAGATCCACCCTCAACATCACCAAGAAGAAATCGTCGGACGACGACATCAGACTCAAAGACATCCCCGACGAAATCGAGAAGCTGAAAGCGCTGATGAAGGTGGCGAGCGCCCAGCTCGACTTCGAACGGGCGATCGAGATCCGCGATAAAATCGGCGAACTAAAAGCCAGAATGCGCAAGGCGGAGCGGCAGGGAAAAGCATAAATGCGGCAGGCAGGGATTTGACGAACGCGATTTTCGGCACGGCGGCACGGGCGGCATGCGGAGCAAATCGGACATGCGGGAGAAGATGAGAGAAGACGGAAAGGAGAAAAATTTTTCGGAGTACGAGAAGAATATGGATGAAATCATCGTCAAAGGCGCAAAGGAAAACAACCTGAAAAACATCGACGTGCGCATTCCCCGCAACACGCTCACCGTGTTCACGGGGCTGTCGGGCAGCGGCAAATCGACGCTCGCGTTCGACACCATTTTCGCGGAGGGACAGCGGCGGTACGTCGAAAGCCTGTCCTCCTACGCGCGGCAGTTCCTGGGACAGATGGAAAAGCCGGACGTGGAGAGCATCGAAGGACTTTCCCCCGCCATCTCCATCGACCAGAAGACGACTTCCCACAACCCCCGTTCCACCGTGGGCACGGTGACGGAGATCTACGACTATTTCCGCCTTTTGTTCGCGCGCATCGGCGTCCCGCACTGCCCCAGGTGCGGCAGGGAGATCCGCCGCCAGACGGTGGACGAAATCGCCGACAAGGTCATGGCGATGCCGGAGGGGAGCCGCATTCTCGTCAACGCCCCCGTCGTGCGCGGTCGGAAAGGGGAGTACGTCAAGGAACTCGCGGGCTATAAAAAGAGCGGCTACGGCAGGGTGAAAATAGACGGAAACGTCTACGATTTACAGGAAGAGATCAAGCTGGAAAAGAACATTAAGCACAACATTTCCGTTGTCGTGGACAGGCTGATCGTAAAACCCGGCATTTTGAAACGCCTGACGGACAGCCTGGAAAACGCGCTCAGACTCGCGTCGGGGCTGGTCGTCATCGACTGCGACGGCAAAGAGGACTTGTATTCGGTCAATTACGCCTGCCCCGACTGCGGCATTTCCATCGAGGAGATCGAGCCGCGGCTGTTTTCCTTCAACACCCCCTACGGCGCCTGCCCCGACTGTTTGGGCTTGGGCTTCAAACAGACGGTGGACGCAGACCTGATATGCCCGGACAAGAACAAAACCCTGCGCGAAGGGGCGATAAAAGTGTCGGGCTGGAATCTCGATTCCTCCACGCAGACGCAGATGTATCTGAATGCCCTCGCCAAGCATTACGGCTTTTCGATGGACGTCCCCGTCAAAGATCTGCCCGCGGGGATTTACGACATGCTCATGTACGGCAACGGCGGGGAGAAGATCGGTCTGAGCTATCACACCCGTTCGTTCAGCGGCAGCTATCAGACGGCGTGGGAGGGGTTCGTGACCAATTTGCAGCGCCGCTACGCGCAGACCTCTTCGGACGGCGTGAAATACGACATCGAGCGGTATATGCGCACGGCGCCCTGCCCCGTATGCGGCGGCAAGCGGCTGAAAAAGGAAGCGCTGTCCGTGTACGTCGGCGGGAAAAACATCTGGGATTTGTGCGAAATGCCGGTGGATAAACTGTACGATTTCGTCGATGATCTCTCCCATGCCCTCACCGAAACCGAACATCGCATCGCGGACGCGATCATTAAGGAAATCAAAAACCGCATCGGATTTTTACACAACGTCGGGCTGGACTATCTGACGCTCGCGCGGACGGCGGTGACGCTGTCGGGCGGGGAATCCCAGCGCATCCGCCTGGCGACGCAGATCGGCAGCGCCCTGACGGGGGTTTTGTACATTCTCGACGAGCCGAGCATCGGCCTGCACCAGCGGGACAACGAAAAACTGCTCAATTCCCTCAAAGGGCTGCGCGATCTCGGCAATACCCTCATCGTCGTCGAACACGACGAGGACACGATCAAAGCCGCCGACTACATCGTGGACATCGGCCCGATGGCGGGGGTGCACGGCGGCGAAGTGGTGGCGTGCGGCACGCAGGCGGACATCATGGCGGAGCCGCGCTCGATCACGGGGGACTATCTCGCGGGGCGGCGGAAGATCGAAGTGCCGGAGGTGCGCGCGCTGCCGCAGGACAAGTGGTTCACCGTCCGCGGGTGCCGGCAGAACAACCTGAAAAACGTCGATATTTCCATCCCCGTCGGGCTGATCACCGCCGTCACGGGGGTGTCGGGGAGCGGGAAGTCCAGCTTCGTCAACGAAATCGTCTATCCGCTGCTCGCCAACAGCCTCAACGGCGCGCGGCAGCCGCAGGGCAAATTCGATTCCGCCGAAGGGGTGGAGTATTTCGATAAGGTCATCGCCATCGACCAGTCCCCGATCGGCAGGACGCCGCGCAGCAATCCCGCGACGTACACGGGGGTGTTCAACGCCATCCGCGACCTGTTCGCGATGACCCCCGACGCGCAGGAACGCGGGTACAAGGCGGGCAGATTCTCCTTCAACGTGTCGGGCGGGCGGTGCGAACACTGTTTCGGCGACGGCATCATCAAAATCGAAATGCACTTCCTGCCCGACATCTTCGTCCCCTGCGAAGTGTGCGGCGGCAAGCGGTACAACCGCGAGACGCTGGAAGTCAAGTACAAGGGCAAGAGCATCGCCGACGTGCTGGACATGACGGTGGAAGAGGCGTGCGAATTTTTCCGCCCCGTGCCCTCCGTGTTCAATAAGCTCAACACCCTCAACGAAGTGGGGCTGGGGTATATCAAACTCGGACAGAGCGCCACCACCCTTTCGGGCGGCGAAGCGCAGCGGGTCAAACTCGCCACCGAACTCTCCAGGCGCTCGACGGGCAAGACCTTCTATATTCTCGACGAACCCACCACCGGCCTGCACACCTACGACGTGGACAAGCTCATCAAAATCCTGCTCCGCCTGCGCGCGGGCGGGAATACCGTCCTCGTCATCGAACACAATCTCGACGTCATCAAGACCGCCGACTACATCGTCGATCTCGGCCCCGAAGGGGGGAACGGCGGCGGGACGGTGGTCTGCACGGGCACTCCGGAAGAGGTGGCGGAAGTGAAAGAGAGCTATACCGGCCAATTTCTCAAAAAGGTGTTGGAGAGCTGACCGGACGGGGCGGTCGCGGCGGACGGCGCGGACGGGAGATACGCGGTAAATGCGGCAGGCTAAATAAAAACGCAATGAGCGAAACAAATCGGAGCGCCGTTCGGTCGGGCTCCGATTTCGGCATATTTTTCCCCGGCGGTCCGTGAAAAACGGGCCGCCGGTTTTCGTTCGGCACGGAAAATTCTTTTTTGTATTTTATATTGACAGAATCGGAAGGATATGCTATAATGAAACCGTCCCGGAGAGTTTTTCGACGCCTGGGACGGGAGGAGGAAAATGAAAAAAGTAACGCATGTTTTCGCCTGTCTGCTGCTCGTTTTGTTTGCCGCAGTCGCCGCGGGATGCGGCGGGGCGGGGCTGTCGGAAAGCCCGGGGCGGTCGGATCCGGCGTCCGTTTCCGTTTCGGAAAGCGCCGGGTCGGACAGCGGCGATGACGCGCAAAGCCCGGACGTTTCTTCGGACGATTCCACCGAAGAAGCCCCTGTCTTTATAGAGAACCTGACGCTGGAATACGAACAGGTGACGGACGATCCGGCTTATACACAGATCACCGGCGTAAACGCGCCGTACCATGTCCGCGACGAAGAGGATTTTCAGATCGGCAGACTGGTGCGGGTCGTGCCCCGTTTCACGCCCGCGGACGCCGCCTATAAAACTTTGGTCTACACCGTGACCGAAGGGGCGGAGTACATACAGGATTTCGCGACGTACGAAACGGAGGAAGGGACCTGCGCCCGCTTTCGGGTTCGCCACGACCTTGCCGCCGTCGGAAAATCCGTGCGCATTTCGGCGGTGAGTACCGGTTACGTCGGCGAATATGCCGACCGCAACGTGTCGGGGACGAGCGAAAAGGCGCTGGTCGTTTCCGGGATACCGGCGGAGGATTTCCGCGCGGGTGTTCTGGAAGGCGGAAATTGGGCGGATGCGTCCGGCTTTCCGCTGTCCGTCCGTGCGGGGGATTCCCTCACATTCGATTTTATTCCGGAGTCCCTGTCGCCGTCCAATGCGACCACCCGGCTGCCCGAAGGGGAGCGCCTGGATAAAATTTGCGTCCTCTCCGGCGACGCGGAAATTTCCGAAGGCGAGCCCTATCGTACCCTGCGCGTCTCCGACGGCGCAAAAGCCGGCGAAAGCATCGTGATCGCCGCGGAAATCGGCGGTTTGAGAAAGGAATACCGTTTGCAGGTGGTTTCCGTCCCCGTATCTTCCATCGGATTGTCGGGCGGAGAGCGCGCGATTCCGGCGGGCGGCACCCGGACGGTGTCCGTATCCCTGCTTTCCGAAGAGGGCGAGCCTCTCGCGCGGCGGGCGGCATTTTGCCTCCTGCAAGGGGAAGAGATCTGCCGCATCGTCGAATACCCCGACGATCCCGGCAGAATCGACGTCCGGGTTTCGCCGTCGGCGAAAGGGGGCGATAGGATCCGCCTGATCGCGACGGCGGACGGCGTCGTCAGCGCCCCGCTCGAATTTCAGGTTTCTCCCGTCGCGGCGGAAGGGGTGCTTTTGCGCGCGGATGACGGGAGCATGTCCGGGCGCAGCGTCCGCGGGGGAGAAGAAATCCGCCTGTCCGCGCAGGTGTTTCCCGAAAATGCGACTTACGATCAAGTCGTCTATAAGGTCGTGGAGGAGGAAAGTTCCCTCCGCGGCGGAAAACCGATCGGCGATCTGGATTCGGCCACCGGTCTGTTGAAGATCGGCTATACGGGGCGGTATCCCGATCGGATCGCCGTCGTCGCCGAAGTGAACGGCGTGCAGAGCAACCCCCTTGTGTTTTCTTTCGAAAAAGTCGAAGTGACGGACATCGCGTTTGTGCCCGACGTCTCGCAGATGTGTGTTTATCCGGGGGATGTGATTGCGTTGGATGCGGCGGTGAATGAGGATGCGTCTGTTCAGGATGTGGAATATTTCATGCACTACGGGGAAGAAAGCGGTTCTTTGAAAGGGAATGTGCTCACGATTACGGATAATATCCCGGAAGGTTACGGAAATATCGGGATTACCGTCTATTCTGTCGATAATCCGGATATAAAGACCTATCTCAACGTAGTCATTATGGGATCGATGTTTCAGGTTCGGGTCAATGGAAAAGCGGAGGAGGTGGACGTACTTTCTACGGAAGAATTGGTGGTTACGGCTGTGGATAGTACGGGAAATCCGATCGGACTTGAAAAGATTCAATTTAACGTTTATAATGAAGATTGGAAACCGGTAACGATTTTAAGGATTGAAAACGATCGGATTGTCTTTCCGGAAAATTTTTATATCGTCGGCTCGCGGACATTTATTCTGGAATGTCTCTATCAGGATGAAGTTTCCTATATTTTTTTGGATATTGTCTCGGCGCCGGTTCTCGTTCAGATATTGCCTGAAAAAGACGGACAGGCGCGTCCCGGCAACGAAATATCTTTTGATATAGCGGCATATCCGAATTATATCGGATTTGCGGACAGCCTTTGCGTGGAGGTGGTTTCCGGAAACGCGGTCGTCGCCGATAAGGACACGATTTACATCGATCCGTATGCCCTTCCGGGCGAGGAAATCACGGTGCGCGCCAAGTGGTCGGACGATAAAGCGCACGCCGTTTACAGCGAAGAGCTGACGCTTGTCGTACAATCGGGCATCGATTCGGTCGAAATCGTCAACATGAAAGAGTTTTTGATGTTGGGGGAAACCTATCGGTTTGAAGCGAGATATTTCCCGACCAATCGGGCGGATGTTCCCATAAAGTTCTATTTGGCGAACAGCTACTATTCCGAATATGTCGATCTGGACGAAGATACGGGCGTTATTTTTGTCAAAGACAGCGCCCGAACGGTTGAACAAACGATTGAAATATGGTGTTCGACGGGTAAGGTGCGGTCTCCATATTACGAAATTACATTGTTGTCGGCGCCTGAAAAGATTTCCTATACGCCGTCTCCCGATAATCAGTGGTGCGTTTATAATGAAGACAGAGATGTCTATTTGTTGGAGAGGGATGGGAGTTTGCAATTTGAAGCCTCGCCGATTGACAAATATGGCTACGGATGTTCCTATGAAACCGTGCGGTGGTTCCTCGACGGCGACGGGGCGGCGTTTCTCCATCTCTCGGCGGACGGTACCGTGACGGTAAAGGAAAACGCGCCGGACGTTCCGCTGGAAGCCCGCCTGTTCGCATATACGGAAAATATCGTGGGCGAGCCGGTGCGGATCGTCATCGCCAGGGGGATTTCTTCGGCGGAGGAATTTTTGGAGATCGCGTCCGATCCTTACGGATATTATATGCTGAAATCCGACATCGAATTTTCCCGACCGTTTGTGCCCTTCCCCGCCTTTTACGGCGTCCTTTACGGGAACCTGAATCTGGTGACGGTTTCCTTCGCTCTGGACGCTTCGCGCACGGATTACGGGCTGGTCGCCGAAAATTACGGGGTAATTGACGGTATCATCATATCCTTTTCCGCGCCCCTGGAAGGGTATTCGGGCAGGATACGGTACGTGGGCGGGATCGCCGCCGTCAATTACGGGATCATCCGCGATTGCGGCGCGGGGAACGGTTCTTTCGGCTCGGAGGATGCGGATTGGTGTACGGGCGGCATCGCGGGGCTGAATGAGGGATTGATCAGGGGGTGCAGCAATTATACCGTCATTGTCGGCGGTAAGTTTTCGGGCGGCATCACGGGGCATAACCGCGGGCGGATAGAATCTTCGGTCAACGCCCGGGCGTTGTGCGTCTATGTGGAAGAGGGCGAAGCGGTGTCCGTTTCCGGCGTCGCGGGATACGACGAAGGAACCGTGACGAACAGTTCGCACTTTGAAAAAGTCTTTATATATGTAAAGGA
>DVGN01000099.1 GCA_018712725.1 Candidatus Scatosoma pullicola | reverse complement strand
TGCCGCTCGTTTCACCTTGTTTCCGTTTTTCACAAGGGCAAAAAGTGCATAACAAGTGACGCCCTTTTTGCGGATTTATGTCAGCGTTTCTATTTACTTTATCGAAAACTGACTTTCTTATCCCCTCCGTCTCGCTATGCTCGACACCTCCCCTTACCATAAGGGGAGGTATGGTTGTGGGTGGCTTCGTGCCCCCTGTCAAAAAGGGGAAGCAGGAGGGCGGGATAAACGAAGTTTTAAGCGTCAGACGCGCGAAAGACAAGGAGCCTGCGCAAGCGACGCAGGGAGCGTACACAGAAGTACGTGACCAAGGAGCGCGTAAAGGCGACACAGTATTTCGCGATGTATGACGCTTAAAACATTATTGGGTGACGATCACCTGCGCATACCTCAACACCTTCTCCCCCCGCTTGTACCCTTTTACGTATACCTGCTTGACGACGCCCGCTTCTTCGCCGTCCGCGGAGGGAACCGCCATGATCGCTTCGGCGACGGCGGCGTCGAAGGGCTGTCCCGTGGGGTCGAGTTCTTCGATCCCCTCCTTTTCCAGCACCTTTTTATAGCTTTTCAGGACCATTTCCAGCCCCTCTTTCGTCTTGTCGTCCGCGCAGGAGGCAAGGGCGCGCTCCAGATTGTCGCCCACGGGGAAAAGCTCGGAAACGACGTCGTTTCTGCCCTCCGTGTACCGACGGGAGGCGTCGTTCTGCGTGCGGCGGCGGTAATTTTCGTACTCCGCCGTCACGGCATACCACTTGCGTTTGAGATCGTCCGCTTCCGCCCGGAGTTTTTCCAGCTCCGCGCGCGCCTTTTCCAGCTCCCGCCGGCAATGCCCGCGCTCGTGTTCGCGTTCCTTCCCGTGGCAGTTCTTTTTGTCGCCGTCCGGATCGCAGCATTCTTCCCCCTCCTTTTCGCACTTGCCGGAGGGGCATTCTTGGGAAAGTTCTTCCTCCGTCCCGGGAACGCCCGCCTCTTCGGAATTGCCGTTTCCGGCGGTCTGTCCGTCCGCCTGTTCCCGCACCGCCGCGGTTTCTTCCGCCATTTTTTCCTTATTCTCTTCCATGATCACACCTTTTCCGGCGCCCGCAAAGGAGCGCCGCCCGTTTGGTTTTTACCCTTTATTTATAAGCTCTTTCCGCCCTTCTTAAACGCGCGCGGCGAAAAACTTCAAAATTCGAGATGTACGAAATTCTCGCGGGAGGAACGGCGGTAGAAGATCGCCTTTCTGCCGATCACCGCCACGGGAGTCGCGTCCAGGAGGTCGGCGACGTTCTCGGCGAGATTGACGGGATCTTCGCCCGACCCCGCCAAAATCGTCACTTTAATGAGTTCGTGCGCTTCCAGCGCGTCCGAAAGGGTTTTGAGCAGATTGTCCGTCACGCCCCCTTTGCCGATCTGCGTCACCGGCTGTAAATTCGCCGCGATCGATTTGAGGCGGCTGCGCTGTTTGCTCGTGATTTCCTGCATATAGGCTCTCCTTTTTATGGTTAAAAATGCGATAGTCAAAACGCGATAGTCAAATCCCTGTCCATTCCGTTTGCGCCGTTTACGCCAAAACGCCCGCGTCTTCGGGGCGGATGACGTAGCCGGGATCGTAGACGATGACCCCATCCTGTTTGACGGTGACGATCTTGGCGGAATAGGCGGTCAGGACGGGCGCGAGCGCGCGCAGGGCGCGGAAAAACGCCCGTTCGTCGAACACCATGTAATCGAGCGCAAATCCGTCCTCTGCAAGGCACATGCCCACGCCGCGGGAAAAGACCTTCGCCTCCGTATTCAAAAAGACGGGGGCGGGATAGGCGGACAGGTTTTTCCAATAATCTTCCCAGACCCGGCGCTTTTCCGAATCCCCTTCCGCCCCGGAATCGGGAAAATACAGATAAGCATAACCGATCCCGAAAACTTCAAAAGGCATTTCCGCGTATTCGGGACACATCGAGCAGCAGGTCGTCACCCAATCGCGCACCTTTTCCTTATAGGGCAGGGGATTGTCCGCTTGCTTGTCCGAATCGGCAGACAAGAGAAAGGGCGGGGGATAGGGAACGCTGCCGAACGCCCCTTCCGCGCGCGCGGTCAAAATTTCCGCGAGGTCGTCCGCCGTCACCTCCCGCAGATCCTCTCGCACCTTGTCGGAAAACCCGATTGTATCGCTGCCCGCAAGCAGCAGATTTTCGCCCAACACAGCGCTCAGGTATTTATACATCGCCGATCTTCTGCCCTTTGCGCAGCGGGGGCTCCATTCCGCCGCTCCCTTTTCCAGCACGGCTACGGAAGGAAATTCTTCCCCGTTTTCGGCCGAGACGAACAGCCGGGGCGGACGGCGGAAATAATCGGGCCGAAGGCGGGGCTTATATACCCCTTTCACAAAATAGGGATATACGCTCCAGCCCGCCTCCCGCAGACAGGAAAGGCGCGCCGACGCCGCCAGCGCCGACACGATCGGACGCAGATCGGGTTCGGGATATTCGTGCGCGCTCATGCAAAGGCAGTAGTGCCCGTCCTCCTCCCCGCAGAAAAAGTCGAGCGGGAGGAAAAAGCGGGACAGCACCCCGTTGAGCAGTTTGTTGATCTCCGTCTGATTGCCTTCGTCCGCCCAGGCGGCGATACGGTTGAGATTTTCGCCGACGAAATCCCAAAAATACAGCATACAGTCGGCAAAAGAGGGGCGTCCGCCCATCTCTTCCCGCTCGTAACACACCCCGGAAAGGGAAATTTCCCGATGATGCCCGCTGAGGCCGTCGCCGTCACCGTCCCCCTCCGAGTACCGCAGACAGCCCGGACAGTGCTTCTCCACCTGCACCCGCAAAAGGGCGTCATATTCCGCCCGCGAATACAAATTGGCGGAAACGGGGAACACCTTTGCCCGATCCTCTATTTTCAGCACCTCTTCCGCGATGCTTTCATAGATGAAATCGGGCGCGAGACACCTCTCTTCTTTCAGCCGCTTCGCCGGAAATTCCCCTTCGGGCAGTTCCGCCGTCTCCGCGCAGTCGTCGGGCAAAAGATAGTACTTGTATTCGTAAAAAAACGCGCGTACGCCTTTTTCCATTTTTTCTCTCCCGTAAAAATAAACTTCTTCTTTTTGTATTCCGCCTTTTTCCGCGCCCGAACGGGAGGGAGTGCGGCACAAATATGCGTTCGCCGCAGCCCTGCCCCCGCCGTTTACGGAATAAAATCAAATTCCACGTCGCCGATGGAGACGGTGTCCCCCTCTTTGCAGCCCATCTCCTCCAATTTTTTCACGACCCCGCGCAGGCGCAGGACCTTTTGGAAATACTGCATGGATTCCGGCTTGTTGAGGACGACGTTGCGGCAGAGTATGTCCACCAGCCCGCCCACGACGACGAAGGCGCCGTTTTCGTCCCGGTAGATCTCGAAGGCGAGACTGTCGTCCGCCCGATACTCGAACGCCTCTTCGACGGGTACGGGCTCGACGGGGGGCAGGGTTGCGAGCACCGCAAAAATTCCCTCCAGAAGTTCCCCCGTTCCCCCGCCCGTGAGCGCCGCGATCGGGTAAATTTGATACTTGTCCCCGTACGCTTTCCGGAACGCTTCGAGATTGTCCTCCGCGCCGGGCAGGTCGCACTTGTTGCAGGCGACGACCTGCGGGAGGGCGGCGAGTTTCTCGCTGTACCCCTTGAGTTCGGCGTTGATTTTTTCGAAGTCGTCGACGGGGTCTCTGCCTTCGCAGCCGGAGATGTCCACGACGTGGCAGAGCATGCGGGTGCGCTCGATGTGGCGCAGGAAATCGTGTCCCAGGCCCGCGCCCTCCGCCGCCCCTTCGATGAGACCGGGGATGTCCGCCGCCACGAAGGAATTTTCATAGCGGCGCACGACGCCGAGATTGGGGGACAGGGTGGTGAAATGATAATTGGCGACCTTGGGGCGCGCCGCGGAGATCTTGCCGAGCAGCGTGCTTTTGCCGACGTTGGGAAAGCCGACCAGCCCGACGTCCGCGATGACCTTCATTTCGAGAATGACTTCGTGCTTTTTCACCCGTTCCCCCTTCTGCGCGAAGTCGGGGGCGTGACGGCGGGCGGTGGTGAAGCGCACGTTCCCCTTGCCGCCGTTGCCGCCGCGGGCGACGAGAAACTGCTCCCCGTCCGCGAACACGTCGCAGATCAGCCTGCCCGTCTCCGCGTCCCGCACCAGCGTGCCCAGGGGGACTTTGATGTACACGCTTTTCCCGCTTCTGCCCGAGCATTGATTGGTGCCCCCCCGCTCGCCGTTCTCCGCGAAAAAGCGGGAGGAAAAGCGGAAGGAAAAGAGGTCGTTCATGTCCTTGTCGCCAACGAACCACACGTCTCCTCCCCGTCCGCCGTCGCCGCCGTCGGGGCCGCACGCGGGTTTGCCCTTGTACGCCTTGAAGGAGTTCATTCCGTCGCCGCCGTCCCCCGCTTTGATCTGTATCTTTACTTTATCGGTAAATTCGCCGTTTGCCATCTCTCTGTCCTCTCGGATTTTCCGCCGCCCGACGCCCGACGCCAAACGACGCGGGCAGCCAAGCGGTATTTTCCAAGATACAGTATAGCAAAAAAACGGCGAAAAGGCAAGGATTTCAGCCCGTCCGAAACAATTCTTTTCCCGCCGCGGCGCGTTCAGAGGCGCACGCCGCCTTTGCCGCCGGCGGGAAGGGCGTGCAGGATCCCCGTGGAGGGAATGTGTTTTTCCGCGGGGGCGTTTTCGATCGCGTCGTCCAGAAGGTCGGAAAAGAGATCTTTCGCGTCGGAGATCCGTTCGCAGAAGAGGTAATAGGCGAGAGAGCCGGGCACGGTGTTGACTTCGCCGAGATACACCTTTTCCCCGGAGACGAGATAGTCCATTCGCACGATGCCTTTGAGGTTCATCCGCTTATACAGCGTGCGGGTATAGGCGCGGATCGCGTCCCGCACGGGGCGGGAAAAGTCGCCGCGGCTGCCCGACGGGCGGGGGGCGGTTTTCCCCGCGAGATTCCCCGCGTCCCTTTTCAGGTATTTGTCCGAAAAGGAATAGATTCCGCCGCCCGAAGCCGCCTCCTCCGGCTCGGAGACGCAGATCTCGCCGCCGAGCGAATACGCCGCGCAGTTGACGTCCCGTTTGTCCGCGACGTATTTTTCGACGATCGCCCGGTCGTCCAGCGCGAACACCGTTTCCAGCGCCTTTGCCGTCTCCTCCTCCGTCTCCGCCAGAGAAATGCCGATGGAGGAACCGAGATGCGCGGGCTTTACCACCACGGGGTATTTCAGCCGCGAAGAAATGCTGCGGAGCAGGAATTTGCCCCGCCGGGCATAATCCCGTTCGCCCGCGCGTATATATTCGACGGTGGGGATATTGAGCGCCTTCGCCGCCAGCTTGGTGAGCGCTTTGTCCAAAAACACGCCGGAAGGAGTGAGCCCCGGAGAGGCGAGCGGGATGCCGTTGAGTTCCATGAGCGCGGACACGCCCCCGCCCTCCCCCAAGCCGCCGTGGCAGCAGTTGAGGGCGCCGTCCACCTTTCCGAGACATTTTATTTTGGACTTTGCGGGATTGAACGCGTACATGCTCCCCCCGTCGAAGAAAACGCGCTTGAAGGAAGAGAAATCGCCGCGGCGGAACAGGCCGAGATCCGCCATGCGGGAAGAGGTGTACATCCCCCCGTCCGTGTGCAGATAGACGGGGAGGGGCTGAAATTTCTCCCTGTCGATGAGATTGAGTACGAAAACGCCCGTCAGGACGGAAATTTCGTTCTCGGCGGACTTTCCGCCGAACAGGACCGCTATTTTCCGCATAAAAAACGCACCTCCGCAAAAAAGATTTTTTCGCTTTGGTGCGTCGGATTTTTCTTCGGATGTCGGAGAGAAAAGTCTGCCGCGCGGATCACCAGGCGTCGGGCAGATCGTTGAGGAAGAGGACGGCGTCCCCCTTTTCGAGAACGTCGGACAAGAGGTCTTTCGCCTTTTCCAGCGTGGGGCAGACGGCGAGATTTTCCTCTTCTCCGCCCCCTTCCAGATACCCCGCCTTCACGGCGCCCACGAGGGTGTCGCCGACGAGGATGACGAGATCCAGCCCGACCAGCTGTCTGCCCAGCCTGCCGTTGATCTCTTCGTCGAGAACGCCCGTCTCCACCAGCCCGGGGGTGACGACGATCTTTCTGCCCGGGAAGCGGAAGAGGGCTTTCACCGCCTCCGCCGCCCCTTCCGGGTTGGCGTTATAGCTGTCGTCCAGGATGTGTATGCCGCCGCTTTCGATGAGCTGCAGCCTGTGCGGGACGGGGGTGATCCCCGCGATCCCGTCCGCGATCTCGGCGTCCGTCAGTCCCAGCTCCGCCGCGAGCAGGGCGGCAAGGGCGATGTTCTCCGCCGAATGCGCGCCCAGAAGGCAGGTATGGACGGAAATCGGATTCCGCCCCGGCAGGCGGAGGGTGAAGGAAGTGCCGTCCGCGCGCAGGCCGAGATCGGAAAGGAGTTCGCCGAAATCGGCGTACACGCACTTTTCTTTATCGGACAGGGAGACGGTTTCCGGGGAAAGGGGCAGGATTTTTTCTTTCAGTCCGCCCCCGCAGATCACCTTTTTCGACGTGCCTTTCAGAATTTCGCACTTGGCTTTGAGGACGTTTTCCTCCGAGCCGAAGGTCTGGATATGCTGGGCGCACACGCCCGTGAATACCGCGTAATCGGGTTTTACCAGGGCGCACAGTTCGGCGATGTCCCCCTCCTTGCGCGCGCCCATCTCGGCGATAAACGCCTCTTTGCCTTCAAAATCCGCGCCGAGCACCGTCCTGGCGACGCCCATCGGCGTGTTGTAGGATTCGGGCGTAACCACCGTCCTGAAACGCCGCGAAAGGATGCTTTCGAGGATGTTCTTGACGGAGGTCTTTCCGTAGCTGCCCACGACCGCGATGCGGAGAATTTTGCGCTCGCTCAATACCTGCCCCGCCCGTTTTACATATTTCCGATTGCGCGGTTCCTCGTAAAGCCCGTCTAAAGCTCCCGCCGAAACGAGCAGCCAGGGAAGAAGGAGGGGCATCAGGGAGAAGGGAAGATAGGCAAACAGGTCGTAGAGGCGATTGTCCGCGAGCTCGGCGAAAAAACCGAGCAGGGCGACGACGATATAGGACGCGCAGGCGATGAGGAGGATATAGACGGCGGACAGCCGCTTGATCCTGCCCGTGACGGCAACAGGAACTTTGAGGGCGTATTTCCTGTCCGCGATGCAGAACAGTACGCAGAAGAAAAAGAAAGGCACCGCCGACAACAGCAGGGCGGCGTCCGTCCCCGCAAAGGAAAAGACGAGGGCAAACAGCGCCGACGACAGGAGGGACAGCCCCGCCCAGAGGGCAAGGCGGTTGTAGAAGAGGTTGTCTTTGCGTTTCAGCCAGCGGACAAACCGCCCGCCGCGATAACCGCACTGCTGGTACGCGCCCAGCAATTTGAAAGTCCCCAGATAGAAAAAGCAGGTGCCCGCGATGCACGCGGCGATTCTCGAAAGTACGTCACCCATGAAAGAAAAACTCCTCCGCCATCAGATTGAATACCACCGGGTATTCGGCGAACGCGAAATGTCCGCCCTCCGTCTCCCGCAGCCGACCGCGGGCGAGACAGGAAAGATAGACCTCCGCCTCTTCGGGCGGCGTGGTCGAATCCTCCCGCCCTTCGACGATGAAAACTTCGTTTTCGATTTTCCGCGCGTCGCCGCGCAGGTCTTCGTTGACGATCTTTTTATAGCTCTCCCGCATGAGGGGAGAAAGCGTCCGGTATTCCGCGCTGCCGAAATGCCTTTCGGCAAAGCGGGGGGCGATCTTTTTCACCAGCCGGTACGCCCCCACCTTCGCGCGGTAGCCCGCGCCCCGGCGCAGGATGATCCCCGCGGGGCCGGTGAGCAGGATCTTGTCGAACAGATCGGGGTTCTGCGCCGCCAGCTTCACCGCGACGCGGCAGCCGAAGGAATGGGCGACGACGTGCGGCTTTTCGACGCCCAGCGCCGAAAGCGCCCCTTTCGTCCACGCCGCGTAATCGGCGACGGAAAACGCCTCCGCGAGCGGCTCCGCCCCGCCGAATCCGGGGAAGTCGATCGCCGTCACCCGGCAGAAACGGGAAAAATACGCCGTCTGCGCCGCAAAGCATTCCTTGGAGGAAAGATAGCCGTGCAAAAAGACCATATCCTTCCCCTCTCCCCGCTGTAAATACGAAAGGCGGGACAATTCCATTTTCCTGCTCCTCCGCTTTTTCGCCCCGCGCCGCTGCCGCGGCGGTTCAGCGCTCCCCTTGCTCCCCTTCCCCCTCCGGACAGAGGGATTTTTGCATGACGAGCGCGTCCTCCCCGTCCGGATAGTAGCGGGGCCGGGCGTACAGCCCGCGAAAGCCCCGGTCGAGATACAGCTTCATCGCGGGGGCGTTGGAGACGCGCACTTCGAGCAGAAAGCGTACGGCGCCGAGCGCGCGCGCTTCCTCTTCCGCGCGGTGAAGGAGCGCGGAGGCGATGCCCTGCCGCCGATACCCTTCCGCCACCGCGATGTTGTCGAGTTCCGCGTTTTCGAAGAGGACGGACGCGCAGGCATACCCCGCGATCTCCCCGTCCTCCTCCGCGAGAACGCCGTAAAAGCCCTTGGAATAAAAGGCGTCCGCAAACATGCGGTACGTCCACGGATCGGAAAAGCACTCCTTTTCCAGCGCCGCGATCTTCAAAATGTCCTGAAACGTCCACTCGCGATAATTCATCTTCTCACACTCTCTCCGCACGCGTCCGCGTTATCGCCTGCCGCCTTGCCTTCCGGCGGATTTTCGGCGGGATTTCAGCGGTTTTTCAGCCCCTCTTCCGCCTGACTTTTGCGGATATACAGCGCTTCGGGGGAGGCGAACAGCCCCCTTTCCGCCTTTCGTTCCGCGGCGTTTTCCAAGCCCGAAAGGGGATCGCGCACTTCGGCTTTCGTCCCGTCCGGAAGGGTGAGCGGTTCCAGGGAGACCGCCCGGCAGCCCTTTTTCCGCAGGAAGGCGAGCGCTTCCTCCCCCGAAAGATAGGAGGGGGGAAGGATCTCCGTCCGCATTCCTTCCGAAAAGGCGTATGCCGCGGCGTAATAATGCCCGTGCAGAGCGTCGAAAAGGCACAGCGCCCTTTCTCCGTCTACGCCATTATATGCCGCCTCTTCGAAAGCCGTGACGGGCAGAGCGGGCTTTCCCGTCGCCAGGCACAGACCCTTGACGGCGGAAATCCCGATGCGGATGCCCGTGAACGACCCCGGACCCACCGCCGCCGCGAAAAAATCGCATTCCGCGGGCGAGAGATCCGCCTCTTTCAATACGCCGTCGATTTCGTCCATCAGGAGGACGGAATGGCGCATGGCGCAGTCGGGCAGAAAGCGGCGCGCCCGCTTCTCCCCCTTCCGCGCGATCGCGGCGAGATATTTTCCGCAGGTGTCTATCGCGAGATAATTCATAAGCATTCGATCTCCCTTTCCTCCCCGCTCCGCTTGCGGATGATCACCCGTTTGGCGTCCTTCGGCAAAAGGGGGGCGATGTTCTGCGGCCACTCCACGAGGCAGATCCCGCCCATGTCGAAATAGTCGGCAAGCCCCAGCGCCTCCGCCTGTTCGGGGGATTCGATGCGATAGCAGTCATAGTGGAACAGCCTGCCGTCGTAATCGTTCATGTAGGCATAAGTGGGGCTTGTGACTTCCTCTTCGATGCCCAGCCCCTTCGCCAGCCCTTTGGCGAACACCGTCTTTCCCGCGCCCATCTCCCCTTCGAGCAGGACGGTGTCCCCGGGAGAGAGGGTCTTGGCGTATTCGGCGGCGAACGCTTCGGTCGCCTCCCGCGACCGCGAAATAAAAACAGCCATACGTATATTATAATACGTACGGCCGATTTTTGCAATTATTTCCGTTTCAAATTTTCATTTTCTTCATGAATGCGGAAAGCCGCTTGTAGAGCAGCATGGTCAGCAGGCTGATCGAAACCGTCTTGATGAGGTTGAAGGCGAGGATGAAAGCCCATGTATCCGCAAACGTCCCCGGCACGTCCGCGATGCTGAACGCCGGAAAGAGGATAAAGCGGTTGGCGAGCAGCGCCGCCCCCGTCGCGATCAGACAGCCGCCGGCAAGGGCGGGGATGACGACTTTCAGCCCCTTGTGGAATTTATACAGAAGGGTCGGCAGCAGGATGAAAGAGGTGGTGGTGAGGATGTTGGCGAGTTCGCCCACGCCCCCCGTCCCGCTCATCGGGATGCGCAAAAGCTCCTTCACGGCGCACGCGATTATCCCTTCGACGGGACCGAGCAGAAATCCGACCAGCAGGATGAACACGTTGCCGAAATCCAGCTTCAAAAAGTAGGCGGCGGTTCCGGGAAAGACGGTAATTTCCAAAAAACTGACCACGTAGGCGAGCGCCGCGAACACCGCCATCGTCGCCAGCCGCTTGGCGGAAAACATCTTGGTCTTCCGGTTTTTGGCGGTCTCGGTCTGTTCCGCCTGCCCGGTCTGTTCGGTCTGCCCGGTCTGTTCGGTCTGCCCGGTCTGTTCGGACGATTCGGCCTGCTGCCGTGCGGCTGCGAAATCCGCGCTTTCGGGCGCCGCGGCGGGCGCGGTCTGCGGGGAAGAGTTACTCTGTGAAAATTCGGACATAATAAATGCTCCTTTGAAAAAATTTTCCGAATAAAATATTCCCTGCAAAAAGCCGCCCCGGAGATTCGGGGCGGCTTGAAAACGCGGTAGTCAAAGACATGGTATGCCCATGTCCCTTTCTTTTCCCATCCGGACTTTACCGTCGGTATCGGAATTTCGCCGATTCGGGGGCGGTTGTTCGCCGCCCTTCGCAGACTATACTGCCGGTGAGGAATTTCGCCTCGCCCCAAAGAATATTTTATTTTCCTTTATTATATCACCCGTTTTTGCCGCTGTCAAGCGGAGTGAGGGCAGATTTTTTGCAAAAATTTTCCCGAGGCGGGAAAATTTACAAAATCTCCCCTTCGTAGACGGGGAAGCGGGCGCAGAGCGCGGCGACCTCTTCCCGCACTTCATCAAAGCACTTCTCCCCTTCCCGGATGACGCGGACGATGAGGGAGGCGATCGTCCGGCACTCCGCTTCCTTCATGCCGCGGGTGGTGACCGCCGGGGTGCCGACGCGGATGCCGCTCGTGACGAAGGGGGATTCCGTCTCGAAGGGAACGGTGTTCTTGTTGACGGTGATATGCACTTCGTCGAGCATATATTCGAGCGCCTTGCCCGTCACCCCCGTGCCGCGCAGGTCGACGAGCATGAGGTGATTGTCCGTCCCGCCCGAGACCAGCCGCACCCCCTGACGGGTAAACTCCGCCGCCATCGCCGCCGCGTTGGCGACGATCTGCCGCTGATAGTCGGCAAATTCGGGTTTGAGCGCCTCCCCGAAGGCGACCGCCTTCGCCGCGATGATGTGCATGAGCGGCCCGCCCTGCGTACCGGGAAACACCGCCTTGTCGATTTGTCTGGCGTATTTTTCCCTGCACATGATGACCCCGCCGCGGGGACCGCGCAGCGTCTTGTGCGTCGTGGTGGTGACGAAATCGGCATACGGGACGGGGGAAGGGTGCAGCCCCGCCGCCACCAGCCCCGCGATGTGGGCGATGTCCGCCATCATGTACGCGCCGACTTTGTCGCAGATCTCCCGGATGCGCTTGAAGTCGATGACTCGGGGATAGGCGCTCGCGCCCGTGACGATCATCTTGGGACGGCATTCCAGCGCGATGCGCTCCATCTCGTCGTAATCGATGCGCTCCGTCTCGGGCGAAACGCCGTAAGGGACGACCTTGAAATACTTGCCCGAGATATTTACGGGCGACCCATGGGTGAGATGACCGCCGTGGGAGAGGTTCATGCCCATGATCGTGTCCCCCGGTTCCAGCATGCCGAAATAGACGGCGAAATTCGCCTGCGCGCCCGAATGGGGCTGCACGTTGCAGTGTTCGCACCCGAACAGCGCTTTCAGCCGCCCGCGCGCGAGATTTTCCGCCACGTCCACGTATTGGCAGCCGCCGTAATACCGCTTGCCGGGCAGACCCTCCGCGTACTTGTTGGTCAGGTGCGACCCCGCCGCGGCGAGCACGGCGGGCGAAACGATGTTTTCGCTCGCGATCAGCTCGATGTTCCCGCGCTGCCTTTTGAGTTCCGCCTCCATCGCCGCGCAAAGCTCGGGATCGGCCTTGCGTATGACACTCAGATCGATCATGCAAATCCTCCTTGCCCCGAAGGGTCTTTATTTTCTATCCGATTTTATCCGACATTTTCCGCGCGGCGCATTTCGTCCGTAAACGCAGCCCTGCCCTCAGGAAATCAGCGCGCCGACGGCATTGAGAAGAAATTTTCTGCACCCTTCGTCCGCCATGAACTCCGCCGACCAATCCCCCGACAGATCGCAGAGAAAACTCCCCGTCTTTCCCGCGCCGAAATCCCGGCAGGCGTACACGGGCACGCCGAACGGCCCGGATAAAACCACTTCGCTCCCCTCTTTCGCCCGCGCGCCGAAAAAGCCGCCGAGTTGAGCCGTCATCAAAACCCTGTCCCCCTCTTGCGTAAAGTTTATGCTCTCAAAGAGAGGAGAGAGCGGGTCGGAAATTTCGGGGAAAAAGGGTTCGTATTCAAATTCACGGAGTTCAGGGGAATGCAGGTCGTCAAACAGCAGAAAGAAGAGATCTTCCGTCTTCGCTGCATAGAATTTCCCGCCGCCCGACTCCGCGAACATCTCCAGCGTTTCGGAATAGAACGAAGAGGCGCCCAGACCCACCGCCGAAAAGGTGATGCCGTTTTCCCGATAATATTTTTCTGCCAATCCGACGCATGCCGCCGCGTCGGGAATTTCCCCGTCCGTCAGAAGGACGACATGCCGCGCATACACGCCTTCCGCCGAGAGAAGAAGTTCCGCGGCTTCCGACAAGCCGGCGTATATTTGCGTTCCGCCCCCGAAGCCGATCCCGTTCATCACGGTCTTTATCACGTCCGCGCCTCCCGCCCGGCCCAAATTCGTCAGGGGCGCAGCCGTCGTCCCGTCCGAAGTCACGACGGAGACGCAATCGCCCGCAGGCAACGCGTCCAGACAGGCGCTTATCCCCTCTTTCGCCCGATCCAGCGCACTTTTTCCGTCCGCGCCCGACGCCCCCATGCTGCCCGAATTGTCGAGGACGAACACGATGCCCGCGGGCGGCTCAAAGTTGACCGCCTGTACGGGAAGGATCTCTTCGTACACCGTCCCCGTCATGTCGTCGCGATTATATGCGTGCGGCTCCCCTCTTTCGTCCCTGCCTCCCGCCGTCAGAAGTCCGCCGCCCAGATCGTAAACATAGGAACAGAGAATTTCCTGAAATCCGTCCGGCATTTCCCTGACGGCGACGTTGTTCAGGATAATCTCATCATATGCGCCGAGCGCCTCCGCCGTGCCGTACTCCGCCGCGTCCGCGATGTCCGCCCGTTCCGCGTCGTATTTCCCCGACTCCGCCAGAAGCGAGAGCAGCGCCGCCGATTCGTCCGCCTTCCCGAAAACGAGTATGCGCCCGGGCGCGTCCGGCTCCCCCGGTTCTTCCGACTCGTCCGAACTATCCGAACTGTCCGATGCCGAACTGTCCGACGTCCCCGAACTGTCTGTTGTTTCAGAACTGTCCGTGCCGGTCGGACCGTCTGTACTGTCCGCCGTGTCCGAAGGCAGGGAAACCGATCCGGTCGGCTGCGAAACGTCGCTTTCGCCCGACGGGACGCCCGTCCCGCCGCAGGCGGAAAACGCGGAAATCGCCAGACAGAGCGCAAAGAGCAGCGAAAGCCTTCCGAATTTTCTATCCATCTTCCTCCTCCCGTCCGAAAAAATCCGCCCGCGGAAAAGCAACGGAACGAGGCGGCAGCGTTCCCCTCCTGTCGTTTTGCTGTTTTATTATAACACAGCCGACCCGATTTGTCAATTCCGGGCGGACAGCGCCCGAAAAAAAATCCGCACCCGAAAAGGCACGGACTTCGTCGCTGTTTTATCGTTTTTCTGCCGCCGTTTTATTCTTCCGGCTCCCCGACCGCGGCAGACGGGGGCTTTTCCATGTCTTCCATGACGGCTTTGAGGACGGCGAACACATAGGGGGCGCCGTAGACGCCGAGTTTTTTGGGGCCGCGGACGGTGAGATCCGACCGCATTTTTTCAAACGCCCGTTCGAAGGTACTTCTCGTCACCGACCGTTTCCGCCTGTCCACGAACAATTCGCCGCCCTTCACCGCATAGACGAAGGGAAGTCCCTTCGCCGTATAGAACGTCCGTCCCTGCAGGGAGACGACCGTCTCCCAGATTCCCGTTTCATTCCCCGTCGTTTTTTCCGTCATCTCTCCCCTGCCCCCTTCATTCATCTGCTTCGGAGGGATCGGCAGACGGAAATACGACGTAGAACGTGCTGCCTTTTCCGACGATGCTTTCCACCCCGAATCGGAAATTGTGCCTTTCCAGAATGGTCTTGACGATGGAAAGTCCCAACCCGGTTCCCTTGACGGGGCGCTTGTGCGCTTCGGCGGAACGATAGTACCTGTCCCAGATGGTGGAAATTTCTTCGGGGCGGATCCCCTTGCCCGTATCCGTCACCGAAAAACGGATATTGCCGTCCGCGTCCCGGCGGAGGGAGACGGTCACCTTCTTGTCCTCCCCCGTATAATTGACGGCGTTGCCGATGAGGTTGTATAAAACCTCCCCGATCTTGACGGGATCGGCGCGGGTGAACAGCCCCTTTTCGATGTCCGCCGCGAAGGTGTACCCGTCCTTTTCGGACAGATAGCCGAACTTGTCCAGAACCTGCTGCGTATAGGCGGACAGGTCGAAAACGGAGAGCTGCAAGACCTCTATACCCGCGCGCATCTTGGACAGATCGAGGACGTCGTTGACGAGAGAGGTCAGCCGATCCGCTTCGTCGATAATCACCTGGGTATGCTTTGCGCGCTTTTCGGGGTTATCCCCCGAGATCTCCTGAATCATGGACGCGTACGCCTTGATCATCGTGAGCGGCGTCTTGAAGTCGTGGGAGACATTGGCGATAAGTTCCTTCTGCATGCGGTCGGAACGGGAAATTTCGTCCCGGGCAAAATTCAGGGTGGCGGCGAGCTGTTCCATTTCCCCGCCGTACGCCTTTCCGTGGAAATCGACGGAGAAATCGCCGCGCGCGAGCTGTTTCGCCTTTTCCGTCATCTCGGCGATCGGCTTGGTGAGCGCGCCGGAAATGGCGCTGGAAACGGCGAAGGAGAGCACGAGGACGAAAATCGCCAGAAGCAGGGTGCGGACGTTCATTTCCGCGACGACGTCCCGGACGAGCTGGAGGGGCTTGAACACGTACAAATAGACCGTCCTCCCTTCCTCCCCTTCGTCGTACGCCCGCATTTCCGCGCCGTACACGTATTCGCCCGAAGGGTCTTCATAGAGAATTTCCCCGTTTTCCGCCGACTGCATTTTGTCGATCAGCCTTTCCACCTTCTCGGAAAAATCGAATTGCCCGGCAAAATCTTCGGAGCCGTCCTCTTCGACGGGGAAGATGACGGTGCCGTCGGGGTCCAGAATATACACTCCGACGTTGTACAGCTGCGCCTGATAACGCACATACGCGCTGTAAAAGGGGCCGTTGTATTCGAGCAGGGAACGGCGGATGGCCTTGCCGTTTTCCGCGAGATCGGAGGCGATCTGCGACTTATAGCTGTTGCGCATCATCGCGCTCTGCGTAAAGCCGAAAAGCAGCACGATGAAGAGGGAAAACGCGGAAAAAGTCGCCCAGAGCAAAAAGTAGATGCTCGGGTTGCTCCTGCGGTATGTTTTCTTCGCGCCCTTGTGTTTTTTCGGCATTTCCGCCTTTTCTTCCATGCCGGCCTCCCGCCTTTATTCTCTGCGGCTCTGCGCCGCGCCGTCCGCGCCTTTGCCCGCGCGGGCGGCGCGGCAGGTCAGACTTCGAATTTATATCCCAACCCGCGCAGGGTGACGATGAATTTGCGGTACTCTTTCAGATTTCCCCTCAGCATTTTGATGTGCGTATCCACCGTGCGGTCGTCGCCGTAAAAATCGAATCCCCATACGTCGTACAACAGCTTTTCGCGGGTGAGCGCGATGCCCTTGTTGCGCACGAGATAGAACAGAAGCTCGTATTCCTTGGGGGTGAGCTCCGCCTTTTCGCCGTCGACGTAGACGTTTCTGCCCGCCATGTCGATTTCCAGCCCTTCGAATTTGAGGATCTCGTTGCCCGCTTCGGCTTTGGCGGCGGCGCGGCGCTTGGTCACCGCGTTGATGCGCGCCATCACTTCCTTGGGCGAGAAGGGCTTGGTCACATAGTCGTCCGCGCCGATCTCGAAGCCGAACAGTTTATCGTACTCCTCCCCGCGCGCGGAGAGCATGATGACGGGGACGTCCTTGAATTTGCGGATCTCCTTGACCGCGGAGAAACCGTCCAGGCGGGGCATCATCACGTCCATCAGCACGACGTCGTAGTCGTTGTCCTTGCAGAGCCTGACGGCTTCCATGCCGTCCGCCGCCTCATACGCTTCGTTGCCCTCGAACTCCACGTACTCTTTGAGTACGTTGCGGATCATTTCCTCGTCGTCCACGATTAAAACTTTCATGTTGCTTTTTCCTTTGACAATGGTTTATTTTTTCACGCCCGATTAACTATACCCCCGGGAGGTTAAGTTTTAAGCACAGCGCCGTGAAAGGTGCGTGAAATTTTCACGCTTTGTTATTTCCCTCCGCGCCGCCCCCGAAGCCGCTTCCGGAACCCGCCCCGGAAAACTCCGAAAGCCCCGCGAAAGGCATCTTTATTGTACCATATCCCCGCCGCCTTCGTCAAATATATTTACATTTTTTGTGAGAATTTTTCTCCCCCTTTCTTAAAAAACAACGAACAAATGTTTGACTTTTACGGAAAAAAGTGGTATAGTAGGAGGCGGAAGAGCCGCAAAAAGGGCGGCGGGAGGCGGGCATGATCGACGAAGAACGGCTGAAAATTCTGACGGACGGGGCGAAATACGACGTGTCCTGTTCTTCGTCGGGGTCGCGGCGGAAAAACAAGGCGGACGGGCTGGGGAACGCGTCATTCGGGGGGATATGCCATTCGTTCACGCCGGACGGGCGGTGCATTTCGCTGCTCAAAATGCTGATGAGCAACGACTGCGCCTTCGACTGCGTGTACTGCCCCAACCGGCGGAGCGCGGACGCCCCGCGCGCGAGCGTCACGCCCGACGAGATGTGCGAGCTGGTCATGGGCTTTTACCGGCGCAATTTCATCGAAGGGCTGTTTTTGTCCTCCGCCGTCCTGAAATCCCCCGACTACACGATGGAACTCCTGTACGAGACCATCCGCAAGCTGCGGGAGGAGTACAGATTCAACGGCTATATTCATCTCAAAGGCATCCCGCACGCGGACAGGGCGCTCACCGAAAAGGCCGCCGCCTACGCCGACCGCATGAGCTACAACGTGGAGCTGCCCAGCGAAAAGAGCCTGCGCCTGCTCGCCCCGCAAAAGACGAAAGAGAGCGTCTTTTCCCCCATGCGGCTGCTCGCCGAAGAGAAGCGGGAATTTGCGCTCGAACACAAAAAACGGACGGGCAGGGAAGAGCGCACGGGCACGGGGCGGTTTCTGCCCGCGGGACAGACCACCCAGATGATCGTGGGCGCCTCCCCCGAAACGGACGGGCAGATCCTGCGGCTGACGCAGTTCATGTACCGCAAATACGACCTGAAACGGGTATATTATTCCTCTTACGTGCCCGTCGTAAACGATCCCCTTCTGCCCGACGAACAGGCGGGGCTGCTGCGCGAACACCGGCTGTATCAGGCGGACTGGCTGCTGCGCTTTTACGGCTTCACCTGCGAAGAAATTCTGCCCGAAGGGGAAAACCTCTCCCCCGAATACGACCCCAAATGCGCCTGGGCGCTGCGCAATCCGCAGTTTTTCCCCGTGGAGATCAACCGCGCGGGCGTGGAAGAGCTGCTGCGCGTGCCGGGCATCGGCGCCAAGGGGGCGTATAAGATCGTCGCCGCCCGCCGGTACGCCAGACTGACCTTCGAAGATCTCGCAAAAATGCGCATCGTCCTCAAACGCGCCCGGCACTTCATCACCTGCGGCGGGAAATTCTGCGGGGAAAAGAACGGGGAACGGGTGCGCGGCGCCCTCATCCTCGCCGAACGCTCGGAAAGCGCCAGACAGCTCTCCCTGTTCGACGGAGGGCAGGGCGGGATGCTCCTCCCCACGCCGCAGGAAAAGCGCTTTCTCCTGCACTCGTCGCCCGAAGCGGCGCGCGCGGCGCTGACGGGGCAATTCTGACGTTCGTCTCAACCCTGCCCCCTTTCTTTTGCTTTTTGACCGAACGGGCGAAACGCCCCCACGGAGGGAATTATGGCGAGAAACATCTACATGACGGACGGAAGCCCGGAGGGGTTTTTCACGGCGGTGTTCGACGGCTGGCGGGACAAAGACGCCTTCATCGCCTCTTCGCGCGCCGTTCAGACGGCATTGGGGGACGAATTTATCCCCGTTCCGCCCGACGCGGAAAAGGCGGCACGGGTCGTGCGGAAACTGCGCCGCATCGACAATGCCTGTCTGTACGAGATCGACTGCGTTCTCCGGACGCCGGACGCGGACAGGGAACAGGCCGCCTTTTCGTATATCCGCCTGCTGATGGCGGAAAAAAAGCCCGTCCGCGGGATGCTCACCCGCCCGGAGGTGCGCAGGGTTCGGGAGCTTTCCGACCGCGTGGGACAGGAGCGGCACCGCCTGACCGGATTTCTGCGCTTCCGGGAGACGGCGGACGGCGTGTATTACGCGCCCTGCGCACCCGACAACGACGTCGTGGAACTTCTCATGCCCCATTTCGCGGCGCGGTTCAAGACCTTTCCCTTCGTCATCCACGACCTTTCGCGGGGCATCGCGGGCTTATGCAACGGCAGGGAATGGAAGATCGTCCCCGCCGCGGACGCGGAACTCGTGCTTTCGGAGGAGGAAGAGGGCTTCGAGCGGCTTTGGAAAAAATACTATGCCGCCGTCAACATCCCCTCCCGCCGCAACGTGCGTCAGCAAAAGGGCTACATGCCCGTGCGCTATTGGAAATTTCTCCCCGAAAACCCCGGCGAACAGCCGTAAAGCGGCAGAACTTTCGGATTTCGCGCCGCACAATCCCTTTTTTCGACAAAATCTCCCTCCTTTCGACTTTTTTCACCCCCTGTATTCGCTTGCTTCGTGTCAGAAGGAAGAATATAATAGATAGGAAATGCCGCTTTCGACGCGGCACAAAAACGAATACAGGAGCATTTTATGAAACACACCCGAAACACATTGCTGAAAGACCTTGCAAAACGCTGCAGCACGAGCGAACGGGAAATACGGCGGGAGATCGAAGCCGCCATCGCCGTGAGCAGAACTTCCTCCAAGCCGTCCGCGGAAGAATTTTGGGAAAAATCCCCGTTTCGGGACAAAGCGCCCACCGCAGAGGAATTCATCGCTTATCTCGCCCAAGAAATTAACGCGCCCTTTCCCGAATTTTTCTGAAATTCAATCGTCGCTTATGCCGATCAGATACTCAAAACCGCAGCCGAACAAATTACACAGTTGCAGCAATATGTAAAGCTCGGGCATACGCCCGGATTTCCATTTGCTGACGGTTCCCCTTCCCACGCCGCACGCTTTTGCCACGGCATGGTCGGTCATCCCCGCGGCCCGCGCCAAAAAGGTATAGCGCGTATAAAAATTTGTCGGATGATTGTTCCTTCTCGGCTCAAATTCCGGCGAAAGTCCGAAGAGAAAATCTGCCGAACAGCCGAAATAATCGGCTACCCGCCTTACCGATTCCGCTTTCGGGTCGCGATCATAAAACCAGCGCCGTATCGTGCTGGGATTTATGCCGATCCCCTTTCCCAGCTTTTCGGAATTCACTCCGCGGTCTTCCATAAGTTCTTTCAGATTCGCCCGAAAATTTTTCAAATAGTATGTTTCCGTCTGACCCATAACTTTATTATGCACAAAAACGGAATGTTTTCCGAAATCGTGTCAAAAGGAAACATTGCCGAAATGCACTGCGGCTAAAAGGACTTCCTATCCGCCTGAAAATGCGCGTTTCCCGATAAGTACAGCTGCCGTTTCCGGCAAAAACACACGGCTTTTTCTGAATATAGACTTGGATTGAGAAGAACCGGCACCTTTCCTTATTGAGAAGAAACGGCGCCTTCCCTTGTGGTAGGGAATGCCGCGCAGCCTCTCTTTCCTTACCCCTTGTGACAGGGAATGCCGCGCCTCTCTCCCATGCCTCCCCTTATGGTAAGGGGAGGTGTCGAGCGGAGCGAGACGGAGGGGATAAGAGTAAATCCGCAAAAAGGGCGTCACTTGTTATTATTTTTTGCCGATACGAAATGCGGAGCAGTTTCGGACGTGATTCATCGGACGGATACTGTGTCGCCTTTGCGCAGTCCTTAGGTCATGTACTTATTGCGTACACTCCCGTCGGACTTTACGCAGGCTCCTTGTCCCGTCCGCG
>DVGN01000098.1 GCA_018712725.1 Candidatus Scatosoma pullicola | reverse complement strand
TGACGGGAAAGACGGAAAATTGCAGTCCTAAGCAAAGCTGCACGATGCCGAACAGGGGGATCTGCCCCACGAGGGGCATGATCGCGCCCGTCACCAGCATGCACGCCGCCATGATCGCGAGAAAGACGATGTCCTTTATCTTATATTTCCGGAACAATTTGGTTTCGTCCTCTTCTTCCTTTGCCGGAGCGGGCGCCGGATCCCGCGTATCCGCGGCGCTCCCTTCGGCGTTGGAGATGAGCGCCTGCGCCGCCTCCCGCTCCTCTTCCGTCCTCTTGTTTTCGTCCATTATCGCACCTCCTGCATTTTGCCCGCATCCACCCGGTACACCCTGTCCGCGATCGCCATCGTCGATTCGCGGTGGGAGACGAGCAGGATGCTCTTTTTGCTCTTCTGATCGGCGAGAGATTTCAGAATCATCCCTTCGTTTATGGAGTCGACGTTGCTCGTCGGTTCGTCCAGGAGGATGAGTCCGCTCCCCTTCAGAAACGCCCGCGCAAGCCCGATCCGCTGTTTTTCACCCGCGGACAGATTGTCGCCCATCGCCCCCACCTGCGTCTTATAGCCGTCGGGCAGGGTCATGATGAAATCGTGTACGGAAGCCATTTTACAGGCGGCTTCCAGCTCTGCCTGCGTCGCGTCCGGCTTGGCGATGCGGAGATTGTCCTCGATGCTCTCGTCGAAGAGATAGGTCGTCTGCGACACCATCGTCACGTTGTCGAGCAGATTGTCCGCATCGATTTCGTCCACGTCGACGCCGTTGTATTCGATGTTCCCGCCCTCCTTTTCCCAAAAGCGGAGAAGGAGTTTCAGGAGCGTGGACTTCCCGCAGCCGCTTTTGCCGACGATGCCGACGATTTCCCCCTTCCCGGCGCGCATGTTCACCCCTTGGAGGACGGGGTCGCCCTTCTCGTACCCGAAGGTCAGATCGCGGACGTCCAAGCGCTCGTAGCGGATCTTTTTACCGTCCTTCACCCGTTCGACCGCGGGTTTTTCCTCCAACAGACTGAGGACGCGGTCGCCACTGGCAAAGGTCTGGGTGAGATTGCCGGGCAGCGCCGACACGGCGATGACGGGCCCGAAGCTGCCGAATACCGCGGTCAGCCCCACGATCATCCTGCCGGGGCTGAGGCTGTCCGCCCGCACCAGGAGGATGCCCGCCGCCAGCGCCAGAAGGACGAACAGGGAAACGAGCAGTTCCGTCGCCGCGCCCGCCGCGGCAATGCCGTGCTTCATGCGCCTGGTCTCCCGCAGCAGGACATCCGAACGGCGGTCCACCTCCGCCCGCCGCCTCTCCTCCGCGTTGTTCAGCACGATGTCGCGGATGCCCTTGATGCTGTCGAGAAAATAGGCGTTGAAAGAGGCGAATTCCCGGCGGTAAGTCACCCCCGATTCCTTTAATTTTGCGGAGGAGACGAGCGGGACGGCGATGCCGATGACGAGATAGCCGCAGAGGGCGACGAGCGCGAGATACCAGCTCGAAAACAGCCCCACGAACAGAAATACCGCCGCCGAGACGAGGATTGCGATACAGACGGGCGAGACGGTGTGCGCGTAAAACACTTCCAGCGTCTCGATGTCCGAAGTGATCATCGCAATGATGTTCCCCTTCTGCTTGCTTTCGAGCTTCGCGGGACACAGCACCCGCAGCGCCCCGAAAATTTTGTCCCGGAGCCGGGCGAGCAGCTTGAAGGCGATGTAGTGATTGGAATACTGTTCGAGATAGCGGAGCCCGCCGCGGACGACGCCGCAGCCGATCGCCAGCCCTGCGATCCAGCCGTAGGAAAGGGCGATCGCCTCTCCGAGCGCCTTGGCGACGCCGAGCGCTCCGAATACCGTCACCCCCATCGCCGCGATGAATCCGATCGAGCCGTTGATGACGGCGAGCACCATGACATAGGAAAGCGAACCGAGCAGCAGGATGAGGCTCGCCATAATTTTTGCGCCGCTGCGGCGAAGTTTTTTCTTCATATCGATGACCGTGACCTCCTGTCACAAAATCCGTCCCCGGACGGGACGCGGACAAAATGCGCCCGACGCGGAAGGCGTCCTTTTCAGAGCGCTTCCCCGGCAAGGGGAGCGGCGTACGCCTTGTAGCCCTCTTCCAGAGATTTCTGAGCGAGATACAACCCGGCATAGCCGCCCCGCTTTTCCATGAGCTGCGCGTGCGTGCCGCTCTCCTTCAATCCCCCCGCCTCCATGTAATAAATGCGGTCGGCGGGGACGACGTTGGCAAGGCGGTGGGAAATGACGATGACGGATTTTTCCCGGCTCATTTCCCGGACGTTCCGCATGATGATCCCTTCGCTTTCGATGTCGATGTTGCTCGTGGCTTCGTCGAATACATAGATGTCCTTGTCCGCGACGAGATTGACCGCCAGCGCCAGCCGCTGTTTCTGCCCGCCCGAAATGTTGTCGGCGTCTTCGGAAATGACCTTGTCAAAGCCGCCGTTCTCCTCTATGAAACCGAGCAGGTCGACCTTCCGGAGCGCCTCCCGCATCTCTTCGTCCGTCACGTCCTCCTTTGCCAGGCGGAAATTGGCGCGGACGGTGTCGTTGAAAATATAGGTGTTATAGGACACGGAGGCGAGACGGGAATAATAGGATTCCCGCGAGACGTTTTCGATGTCCTCCCCGCCGACCGTCACCTTTCCCCTCTGCGGGTGCCGCGCGCCGATCAGGAGATTGACGACCGTCGATTTTCCGCAGCCGCTTTCCCCCACGATCGCCGTCATCCCCGTTTGGGGAAATTCCATCGTCACCCCTTTGAGGACATCCCTTTTGCAGTCGTAGGAGAAGGTGACGTCTTCCAGCGCGAGCCGCGTCCCCGTCACCTCTTTGTCCCCCCATACGGGATCTTCCGCCTGCAAGAGGGAAATGATCTTCTTCCCCGCGCTGGCGCCGTTCATCGCGACGTGGAACGCCGAACCGAGAGAGCGGAGGGGCAGGAAAAATTCCGCCGCCACCAGAATGAGGAAGAGCGCCTGCGCGGGGGCAAGCCGCCCGCTCATCGCGCCCCAGACGGAGAACGCAACGCCCAGCCCCGCGCCGCCGAAGGCGACCAGATCCATGATCGTCGTGCTGGCGAGCTGCATCACGAGTACTTTCATCGTGATCTTGCGGAACTCCTCCGCGCTCGCGTTCATCTTCGCGTGCCGCGCGGCGTCCGCCTTGAAGATTTTCAGCTCCTTCAAACCCTGCACGCTGTCCAGAAAGGCGTCCCCCATCGACGTGTATTTGCCCCAATATCTGGCGAATATCTTCTTCGCGTATTTGCTCACCGCCACGATGGAAAGGGGGATGAGCGGCACGCAGGCGAGCAGCACGAGCGCCGTCCGCCAGTCGATCCCCACGCAGATGAAAAAGAGCAGAAAGGGCGCGAGCATGGAAAAAAAGAACTGCGGCAGATAGGCGGAATAATAGAGATCAAGCTGTTCTATCCCCTCCATCGATACCTGCGTCAGCCCCGCCATGCTCATGCCGTCCGTACTGCGGACGCCGAGCTTCAATATCTTGTCGTATGTACGCTCCCGAAGGTCCTTTTTGACCTTCCTGCCCAGCATGTCTTTGAGATCGCCCGTACAGCGGGAGGCGATATACCGCACGAGAAGGGAGACCGCCGCCGTCGCCGCGGGCAGAATATACCCGCTCGGCGCGCTGCCCTCCGAAAGCAGATACACCGCCGCGCAGACGCTTGCCGTCACCCCGACGTTCGCCAGCATCCCCAGCACCATCAGAAGCACCGTGTACGCCACATACTTCCTGTTTCCGCCGATGAGTTTTATCAGTTCTTTGTCAAACACACTCCGCCTGCCTTTTCGGTTCGCAACAGCGAACTGACTTGCAAAAAATAAATCGGTCCTGCCGCATCTTTCGCCCGCGGCCTTTGCCAAAAAAAATTAACCGCGGTTTCTTTCGACCTTATCTATTCTATCACAGCGAAAAAGATTTTGCAAGTATTTTACCATGGTTAATTTACAATTTTTTCATTTTTTTCGGGGCGCGAAAACCCCGGCGGGAAATCCGCCGGGGGAAGTCTATACAAATATCTTTTTCGCTTTCAATGGGAATTTCCGTCCGTCAGAGAGGGATCCCAGCCGTATTCTTCGGCATCGCGGTATATTTCGAAAAAATCGTAGCAATCGAGATACGCCGTCTTTTCGCCGTAGGCGAACTGCGTGTCCGGATCGTTTTTGACGTGTTTCAGCTTTTCGATGTTCTTTTTCAGAAAATCGATCTGCACATAGATGGCTTCCCGCGGATCTTCGATCTGCTTGCCCTGCTCTATGCCTTCCGCGATCCTCTTTATCTTCTTCCGGAGTTTCTTCTTTTTCATCTTTCGCATCCGTCCTTTATGCGGCGAAAAGGCAATTTTTAACAAAAATGCCGGATTTTTCCGCCTTTCTTACCTATATTATAGCGGATATTCCCCTCCCCGTCAACTATTTTTGTAAAAAATTATGAAAATATTGAAAAATATTTTTTCAAAAGAGAAAAACGCCACCTGAGAGATTGTCTGTTCGGGTTACGAACTTCTTATCCCCTCCGTCAC
>DVGN01000009.1 GCA_018712725.1 Candidatus Scatosoma pullicola | reverse complement strand
ACTTGCGGATATTCTCATTCCCGACGAAAACGTCAAATCTCTCGGATATTACGAGCAGCTCTATCCCGAACGGGATCTTCCCAAGGGGGCGAAGGTCACCCGCCTTGCGCCCAGCCCCACGGGATTTATGCACCTGGGCAATTTGTATGTGGCGATCGCCAACGAACGCATCGCTCACCAGAGCGGCGGGGTGTTCTACCTGCGCATCGAAGATACGGACGACAAGCGCAAAGTGGAGGGGGCGGTGGACGTCATTCACTCCTCTTTGCAATATTTCGGGATCCGCTTTGACGAAGGCGCGGAACTTTCGGGCAATTACGGCCCTTACTATCAGCGTCAGCGCGCGGAAATCTATCACGCCTATGCCAAAGACCTCATCCGCCGCGGTCTCGCCTATCCCTGCTTCTGCACGGAAGAGGAACTGGAAAAGACGCGCGAATATCAGACGGAAAACAAACTGCTTCCCGGCTATTACGGGGAATTTGCCCGCTGCCGCAATCTTACGGAAGAGGAGATCCTCGCCAATCTCGCGGCGAAAAAGCCGTACGTCATCCGTCTGCGCTCGCAGGGGAACGTCGAAGTCAAACACACCTTCCGCGACGCGATCAAAGGGGAAATCACGGTGACGGAAAACAACCAGGACGTCGTCATTCTGAAATCGGACGGCATCCCCACCTATCATTTCGCGCACGCCGTGGACGATCATCTGATGCGCACCAATCTCGTCATCCGCGGGGAGGAATGGCTGGCGTCCCTGCCCATCCATATCGAACTTTTCAAGGTGCTCGGCTTCCGCCTGCCCGAATACGGTCACAACTGTTCCATTCAGAAGGTGGACGGGGAGATCCGCCGCAAGCTCTCCAAGCGCAAGGACCCCGAAGCCTCTCTCACCTTCTACCGCGAAGAGGGGTATCATCCGCTCGCCGTCCGCACCTATATGATGACGCTGCTCAATTCCAATTTTGAGGAATGGCGGCTGAAATTCCCCGACAAACCGCTGGAAGAATTCAAATTTTCCATCGGCAAGATGGGCAAAAGCGGCGCTCTGTTCGACATCCTCAAACTCAACGACGTGTCCAAGACGGCGCTTTCCTCCCTCTCCGCCGAAGAGATGTTCGATTTTCTCAAAGACTGGGCGGAGCACTACGGAACGGACGCCGAAAAAGGGCATTTTTCCGATCGGGAATATATGCTGAAAGTCCTTTCCCTGTGCATGGGCATCGGCGGCAAAAAGCGCCGTAAGGACTTCGTCGCGGCAAAACAGGCGGTTTCCCTCCTGTCCTATTTCTTCGACGATACCTTCGCGCCCGAATACGATTTCCGTTATGCGCCCGAAGTCGTCAGATCGGTGCTGGAAGGCTTCAAAGCCTCTTACGACCCCGCGGACGATTCCTCCGCATGGTTTGCCAAGGTCAAGGCGCTCGCCGACGAAAACGGCTTTGCCTCCGACATGAAGGCGTATAAGGCGAATCCCGACGCCTATCCCGGCAGCGTTTCGGACGTCGCGGAAATGCTCCGCATCGCCGCGACCGGGCTTTCCAACACGCCCGACCTCTGGACGATCATGCAGATTTTGGGCAAAGAGCGGACGCTTTCCCGCATCGACGGGGCGATCGCCTCTCTGTAAACAGAATACGACGTTAAAAGACCGGGCTGTATCCCGTTTTTTTACATATCGGAGGGGACGAAAAAATTTTTGCGGGAATTTTCAGAAATTTGCGTAAAAACGGGCGTGACAATGCGTCATATATAATGTAGGGAAAAACGAAAGAATATGGGAGGTAAACGGAAATGTCCGTTCAAAAAAGATGCGCTTCGCGGAGGCAAGGAGGCGTCGGGAAATTTCTCTGCGCGGGTATGGCGATTTTTATAGCGCTTTGTCTGTTTTTGCTGACCGGGTGCGCTAATGAACATGACGTCAGGTCGACAATAAGTCATAATACGGGAATTGAAATTCCCGAAGAAGCAAGAGTATTATATCATTACTGTGATACGACGTTTCATCCCGGAAGGCATGAAAATTATACTGTATTTGAGTTTGAAAAAGAGCCGGCCAATTGGTTAAAAGAAAATAATTTTTCAACGGAAAAAGACACAAGTTATGAGGATGATTTCTTAAATGCAGGTTTTGGCCTTTTGGAACTTCATTTCAGCGAAAATATTCCGGAAGAATATATTCCCGATTTTGAAAATCGGTATGAATGGCTTGAAATAAATTGGACGTATTTTGCATATTTTCCCGAGCAATTAAGGCTTATCGTTTTCGTAAAACCGAGTTAGACAAAAACAAATAACGAAAAAATAAATATCTTTAATAATATTGATCAATTAAGTTTGGAAATAGTCATATTTCATATAATCGGGGAAAGATTATGAAAACAAATGCGAAAAAGCTGTTTATTCCCATTTTGTCGGCGATGTTCGCCGGCTGTCTTTTCGGATGTTCGGAATCGGGCGTGATACCAAACGGCTGTTATTGCCCGGAAGGAGCCGTTACGGACGGATATTTTGTGCTTTATGAAGGAGATTCCGATCCGCGCACGTCCTTCTGTTGGGAAATAAAGGGAAACGAAGCGCGGCGATGGACGAGCGGGATGGTCGATTATAAGGCGGACATTGTGGAAAGAGAGGACAAAATTTATTTTGAGGGCTACACGGCGGGAAATTCTCAAATCATATACGAAGTGACCTATGACGAATCGACCGAAAGCATGATTTTGGCAATCGTACCGGGAGAGTGAGCGGCGCGTCGGTCGGGACAAACGTATTCTGAAAACATCCCCCGCAGAATTTCTGCGGGGGATGCCGTGTTTATATGGGTCGGAATTATTCGGCGTTCTCGGCGAGGAGGTCGTTCATGTCGTACCTGCCCGGCGCTTTGCCTTTCAGAAATTTGGCGGCTTTGACCGCGCCCGCCGCAAACACCCGCTTGCTACGTGCGCTGTGGGAAACGGTGAGGATCTCGTCTTCGCCCGCAAACATCACTTCGTGTTCGCCGACGATCGTCCCGCCGCGCACGGCGTGGATGCCGATCTCCGATTTCTCGCGCGGACCCACGATGCCGCTTCTGCCTTCCACATACCGCTTTTTGCCGTCAAAGACTTCGTTGACGGAATCGGCGAGCATGAGCGCCGTTCCCGAAGGGGCGTCCTTTTTGAGATTATGGTGCCGTTCGATAATTTCGACGTCGAAGGCGTCGCCGAGTACCTGTGCCGCCGCTTTGACGAGTTTCTGCATCAGATTGACGCCGATAGAGAGGTTTGCCGTCTTGAAGAGGGGGATTTCCTTGGCGTATTCCTCGATCATCGCGTTGTCCTCCGCCGTGAATCCCGTGGAGCCCAAAACGATGCCGAGATGTTTTTGTCCGGCGTATTCCAGCCGCTCTCTGAGGTTTTCCGCCGACGAGAAATCGACGATGACGTCCGCGTCCTCTTTGATTTCGTCAAAGTGTTTGTAGACGGGCACGGAAAGGGGCTTTACAAAGGGATCGACCCCGCACACCGCTTCCGCTTCGCCGTCGTTTTCCAGAAGGGAGAGGACGTTCCCGCCCATCTTTCCCGAAATGCCGCAGATGATGATCTTTGTCTTTTCGCTCATGCTTTCACCTTCAATCCGTAATTTTTCATCGCCGCTCTGAGTTTTTCGAGATTTTCCGGCTCTATTTCGCTCAGAGGCGCGCGGGGGCTGCCCGCGGCAAATCCCAAAAGGTTCATCGCCGCCTTGGCGGGGATGGGATTGACTTCCACGAAACACGCCTGCGCGAGGGGCAGCAGTCTGTCCGCCAAAGCAAACGCCTCTTCCGCCTTGCCCGATTTCAGAAGGCTATACATCTTTTTGACGTCGGCGGGGACGAGATTGGAGAGGACGGAGATGACGCCGCTGCCGCCCACCGCGAGAATGGGCAGATTGAGGGCGTCTTCGCCCGAATACAGGTCGCATTTTCCGCGGATGCGCCGCAGGGTGTCCATCGTTCTGGACATGTTTCCGCCCGCGTCCTTCAATCCCGCCATATTGGGGATATCGGCGAGTTTTTCCATCGTCGCGGGCAAGATCTCCACCCCCGTGCGGGAGGGGACGCTGTAAGCGATGACGGGCAGATCGGTCGCGCCGCACACGCTTTCGTAATAGGCGACGAGTCCGTTCTGCGTGCATTTGTTGTAATAGGGGGTGACGGCGAGCAGCCCGTCCGCGCCGATTTCCGCGGCTCTTTTGGCGGCTTCCACGGCGTGCGCCGTGCAGTTGCTGCCGCAGCCGAACACGAGTTTGATCCTTCCCTTCGCCTTTTTCACGGCAAATTCCATGACGGCGGTCTTTTCTTCCTCCGTCATCGTCGCGGGTTCGCCCGTCGTGCCGAGAATGACCAACATGTCCGTCCCGCCCGCGATCTGGTATTCGAGCATCTCGCCGAATGCGTCAAAGTTCACGCCGCTTCCCGCGAAAGGGGTGATCATCGCGGTGGCGGTTCCCTGTAAAAATCCCGTCATATTCTTTTCCTCCGGATCTTTTCCGATTTTTATTGTATTTATATTATATGTATATATGCCGTTATGCGCATGCCGCCGTCAGTCGAAATAACCCTTCGCCGCCAGAAGCTCGGCGAGCAGTACGCCGCCTCCCGCGGCGCCCCGCAGGGTATTGTGGGAAAGCCCGACGAATTTCCAGTCGAACACGCTGTCTTCGCGCAGCCTGCCCGCGCATACGCTCATGCCCCTGCCCTCCATGCGGTCGAGCCTGGGCTGGGGGCGGTTTTCCTCATCGAAACAGCGGATGAACCGCACGGGGGCGGAGGGGAGGGAAAGTTCCTGCGGCTCGCCGCGGAAGGACGCCCAGGCCTCTAAAATTTCTTCTTTCGTCGGCTTTTTTTCAAAGGATACGAACACCGCCGCCGTGTGCCCGTCCGATACGGGGACGCGGAAGCACTGCGCCGTGATGACGGGGGCGTCCGCCGGGCAAATTTTCCCGTTTTCGACCTTTCCCCAGATTTTGAGGGGTTCTTTCTCGCTCTTTTCCTCTTCGCCGCCGATATAGGGGATGACGTTGTCGATAATTTCCGGCATGGTGGCAAAGGTCTTGCCCGCGCCCGAGATCGCCTGGTAGGTGCAGA
>DVGN01000097.1 GCA_018712725.1 Candidatus Scatosoma pullicola | reverse complement strand
CGGGAATACGACATCCTGCACCTCTGCGGCAGGGGAAATCTCGTGCAGAGCAACATCCCGGGCTATGTACAGCGGGAATACGAAAAGAACATGGCGGATGCCTATGCCGCCGCCGACCTTGTCGTGTGCCGCGCGGGAAGCAATACGGTGTTCGAACTGCTCGCCCTGAAAAAGGCGGCGATCCTCGTCCCCCTGGAGGGCAGGACGCGGGGGGATCAGGCGGAAAATGCCGCCTATTTCCGGAAAAAAGGACTTTGCCGGACGCTGAAACAATCCGAACTCGGCTTTCTGCCCGAAGCGATCGAGGACGCGATCGGGGACGAAACGCTGAAAAAGGCGCTGGAAAACTCGGACTTTTCAAATGGAAGTGCCAATATCCTGCACGAGATCCGGCGTTTTCTGGTGTAAGCCGCCATGCATGCCTATTGCAAAGCGCACGGCAGACGCCGGAAAAAGCGCCGCATCGCCGCCATCCTGCTTCTCGTGTTTCTCCTCTGCGCCCTGCTCGCGGCGTATTTTCAGCACAACGTGACGAAAGTCCTCATCGCGGTCAGCGAAGCGACGATGCGGGCGCATACGACCGTCGCCATCAACGACGCCGTCTATTATACGCTCGGCGACGGCGTGCGCTATGAAGATCTCGTCACCGTCGAGCGCAACGACGCGGGCGACGTGGTCTCCATCTCCACCGATTCCCTGAAAATCAACAAGATCGCGCGGGACACCGCCTCCATTTCGCAGTCCAACCTGCGCAATCTGAGCCTGGACGGCATCCCCGTGCCGCTGGGGGCGCTGACGGGCATCGAAGCGCTCGCGGGCGTGGGGCCGCGCATCCGCATCCGCATCATCCCCGTTTCCAGCGTCGTGTGCGAATTTTCCTCCCGGTTTGAGAGCGCGGGCATCAACCAGACCAAACATTCCCTCTACCTCAACGCCGTGGCGGACATCAGCATCGTCATGCCCTCCCGCACGGAAAATTTTGCCGTGACGACGGACATTCTCGTCTGCGAAAGCGTGCTGCTCGGAAAAGTCCCCGACGTATATTTACAAGGGAGTCCCGGCGGGAAACTCCCCCTCCTGCCCGAATGAAAAACGCCGGAAATCCGTCACGAAAATCCCCGTCGTCAAATCCCTGCCCCATATCTATGAAATATCCCGGAGAATCCTCCGGGACATTTTCGTATCAAAGCCGTTCAGTTTTTCTTGCTTCGCGACCGGAAGATGAGCGCCATGATAAAGGAAAAGATCACCGCCGCGCTGACCCCGGCGCTCGCCGCGGACAGAGCGCCCGTAAACGCGCCGAAAAGCCCCTTTTCCGCTCCCTGAACGGCGCCGTTTGCGAGGAGATAGCCGAAGCCGCAGATGGGGACGGTCGCCCCCGCCCCCGCGAAATCGACGAGATAGCGATAGACCCCCAGCCCTTGCAGCACCACGCCCGCCAGCATGAAATAGACGAGGATCTTCCCGGAGGTCAGATCGGTCAGATTGATGATGACCTGCGCAATCGTGCAGATGAGTCCCCCCACCGTAAACGCCTTGATAAACATCAGCAATACGTCCAGATATTCCGAAAACATAAATTTTTCTCCTTTTTCGCACGTTTGGCTTCTCCGCGCAAAGAAACGCTGCCACAACCGCCGCCGCATGCTCCCTTGCGCAAAGCCAACTCGTCGATTTCCACTTCACTCCATCGAAAACAAACTTTCTTATCCCTTCCGGTGCTTCGCACCACCTCCCCTTACCATAAGGGGAGGTTCCTTATTATAGCTCCCTTATGCAAAGGGAGCTGTCAGCCAAATGGCTGACTGAGGGATTGTCTGTTCGGCTTCCAAACGTCTTATCCCCTCCGTCTCGCTTTGCTCGACACCTCCCCTTTCCAAAAGGGGAGGCAAGATGTGGGGATAAAGCGAAGTTTTGGACGACAGGCGCCCGTCAGGCAAGGAGCCTGCGCAAGCGACGACGGGAGCGTACATAATAGTTCCGACCAAGCCGAAACGCAAACCCGCCGTCCCACGAGATGAATAACGCCTGAATTTTCTCAAAACAGGTTCGAGCGAAGTTTTAAGCGTTAGTCGCGTCCGAGACACGAAGCCTGCGGATTTTGCGACGGGAGCGTACATAATAGTACGTGACCGAGCAAAAACGCAAAGGCGACAAAGTATTCGGACGATGAATAACGCTTAAAACACGTTTTCGACGGAGACGGCGTGGCATATACAAGGTATACTCTCCCCCTGCCCCGACGAAACGGTGGACAAAAGCGCGCCCGTCGCCGCAAACAGAACGCGGTTTATCTCCCGCCGCCTGAGTTTGTCCATCAGATAGGAATTGAACACCACGGCGCTGCATCCCGCGCCGCTGCCCCCCTGAAATTCGTCTTCGATCACATTATAGACGATCTCCCCGCAGTCGACGTGATTGGGCTGGATGTCCACTCCCTTTTCCCAGGTCAGATCTTTGACGATCCGGCTGCCGAGTGCGCCGAGATCCCCCGTCACGATGAGATCGTAATAATCGGGCGCCCTGCCCGTGTCCTTCAAATGGGTGAGAATGGTGTTGCAGGCGGCAGGCGCCATCGCCGCGCCCATGTTGTTGACGTCCGAAATCCCGAAATCCACCACTTTGCCGAAAGTGGCAGCCGTGATCGCGACGCCGCCCCCGCTCTTTGCCACCACCGCGCCGCCCGCGCCCGTCACCGTCCACTGGGACTGAGGCGGACGGGTATTGCCGAGTTCCAAAGGATAGCGGTACTGCCGTTCCGCGGACGAGAAATGGCTGCCCGTCGCGGCGACGATACGATTAAAATACCCGGCGTCGATAAACGCCGCCGCCAGCGCGAGACTCTCCGCCATCGTGGAACAGGCGCCGTATACCCCCAAAAAGGGAAAATCGAAATCCCGAGCCGCGAAAGAGGCGGAGATGATCTGGTTGAGCAGATCCCCCGAAATCATCATGTCGATGTCCTTTTCGGAAATATCCGCGTTTTCGATCGCCTTGCCGATCGCGTAGGCGAGCATTTTGCACTCCGCCTTCTCGTACGTGCTTTCCCCGAACATATCGTCCGAAAGCGCCTTGTCCACATATTTTCCCACGACCCCCGCGCATTCCTTGGGACCCGCGACCGTCCCCGTCGAAATGATGCGGGGTTTTTGTCTGAAAAGCACCGTATGCGCAGACATGCCCCCCTCCTTCTGCCTATCCGAGCAGCCAATAGATGACGCCGACGAGCGTCCCCGACAGGACGCCGTAGACGATGATCGGTCCCGCCACGACAAACATTTTCGCGGCAAGTCCGTAAATCCAGCCCTCCGTCTTGAATTCCAGCGCGGGGGAACAGACGCTGTTGGCGAATCCCGTGATGGGCACGATGGACCCCGCGCCCGCCGTGCGCCCGATCCGGTCGTAAACGCCCAGTCCCGTCAGGAGGGTGCCGAGAAAGATGAGCAGAATGCTGACCGTCCCCGAAAGTTCGTCCCCGGAAAGCCCGAACGCCGATTCCAGAACCACCCGGAAAAACTGCCCGATACAGCAGATGAACCCGCCCACGCCGAAGGCGTGCAGGCAATTTTTGAAATGGTGGGTGGGCGGGTCGAACGAATTGACGTAAGCGATGTAATTCTCGTTGCGCAGGCGCGATTTTTTCTCCGTCATCTCTCCCCTGCCCCCGTCGTTTTTCTATTTTCTCCGACGGAACGGTTCCTGCCGTCCGAAGGGGAAGGAAGGGCGAAACAGCTTTCCCGTTCGTCCCGCGTCTTGAATGAATCGAACACTTTTACCCGTCTCATACCTGTAATTTGGGAAAAAAGTCAAAATTTTATACCCACCGACGGCGAAAGCGGCAGGCTTTTTTACCGGAAATACATTGACACTTTTCCCGAAATCTGTTATACTGATAGTGAACGGCAGCGAACGGGATCAAACCGCATTCTCGGCATCCGTCCGCCTTTTATCCGCGCCGTTACCGCGTGCGCCGGATAAGCCGCACAATCATCGGAGGTACACCCATGTCGAAAGGCATAAGCCGCTTTGCGGTATTCATATGCAATCTTCTGATCGCCCTGTTGTCCATAGCGGCGGTCGTGTCCTATTTCTTCTTTCCTCTTTGGAAAGTGGACGTCGATTATCTCCTGCAGGGGGAAGAACTCAAAGAGATGCTTCCCGATGACATGCAGGACGTCGGCGTGGAGGAAATCGTGGGCGAAGGCGTCCCCCTTTCCGTTTCCCTGAACATCGGAACCATGGATCTCTTTTCCTCTTTCACGGATGCCGACGCCGCCGCGACCGTGGAACGCGCCATCGACAAAAACGTCGATCTCATCGTCGGACAGCTGATGCCCACGCTCGAAGAGATCGCCGAAAAGGCGGTGCGCGCCGCGGCAAAGCAGAGCGTCAACGAAATCGTCCGCGATCAGATCAAAGGATTTCTCGATCCGGACGCCTATGACGACCTCGACGGCAGAGTGGAAGAACTCATCGGCAAGGCGGGATTTGACGAAGAATACATAAACGAAAAGACGGACGCCCTGCTCGACGCCGTCTATGCCGACGGTGCCACCGTGGACACGGTTGCCGAAACCGCCGTCTCCACCGTCGAAGAAGTCTTTGAAAAATTGCGCCTGACGGGCGAGCCGGAATTTGCCGACGCGGAACTTACGGAAGAGAATAAAACGCAGATCCGCGATTCCGTTTCGGATGCGCTCTCCGCCGTAGCGGACGAGGCGGGAAATATCGACATGGACGAATTCGTCGCATCCCTGCTGCTCGATCTTCTGCGTTCCTCCGGCGAAACGCAGGACGGCGATGTGCCCGATACGGCGGCTCTCCTGTCGGACATAGTCGAAAGCGAAACGGACGGCGCCACCGCGCCGAGCGCCACGGAAGAGCTGAAAGCGGAAATCAAAGCCTTCATCATGGACAAAATTCCCGAAGGCACGGCGAATACCATCGCGCTCGTCCTGAAAATCGCGGCGGGCGTCGTCGCCTTCTCGATGTTTACCTGGGCGTATCTCATCCTGAAAATGATCTTCAAGGCCGCCGCGAAAAACCCCGCGATCAAGCTGAAACTGCCCATCTGGCTGGGCTGGCTGCCCTTCCTCATTCTCGTGCTTGCCCCGTCTCTCGCCTTCTGGCTGACGACTTCGGGCGCCCTTCCCTTCGAGCTTCCCGCGGCGCTGGAAGGCCTCGGCGTTTCCTTCTTTTCGGCGGGTTGGGTGGCGTTTGCAGCCGCGATCGCGCTGATCGTCATCACGATCCCCTATTCGATCTTCCGCCGCCGTCTGCGTAGCGCCGCCCGCAGCGATTCCTGACCGAACGGAAAACGCGAAAACCGGGCTGGGCGGAATTTTTCGGCAAGATTTAGTGCTTAAATAATATACACTCTGAAAGCAGCTCTGCTTTCAGAGTGTATATATTTTTACAAAAATTTTTCATCGGATCATCTATGGAAATTCAAAATTACAATCTCCTGATACAATATAATTGACCGAGAAAGTGCGGTAATTTGGATTTGCACTTTCCAAGTTCCGTTACCTAAGCTATAATGAAAAGGTATTTAAGGTCTGACGTTTTTCTCCTTGTGCTTACACGCACGTGATCAAAGACTGTCTGCCGACTTTTCATTATATTTGCAGGTCCTTTTGATAAATCCACACTTCCATTTGTCTCGTGTTTCCGCACAATAACTATAAAGCCGCTTCTTTTCCGATCGCAGTATAACATTTTTTTATTATTCGTTCATTATGTAGAATTCGCAATTTGTTCGTTTAAATTCTCAAGTCTAAAACTTATTGACACTGGCAATTTTCTGAAATTCATTGATATATCCCAGCCGTTTTGTATATTTTTCTCCTTCTCCGAAATAATCGAGCAAATCTTCTTCCAATTCGTCTATCCTTTCAATCTTTCCGTCACAATAATCCGCCAATCTGCTTTGACAGTATTTTACCCGGGAAATCAATCCGCCGAGGCGATAATTGGTAATTTCAAATCCGTATGCCTTTTTTTCGGCGTGCCAGAGTTCCGAAAAGGCGGAATAAAACTCCTGCAGCCGCCCGATGAGAATTTTATAATCCTTTTCGGCAAAATCCCGCAATTCCTCTTTTTTGCCTGCCCGATACAACGCGCGCGTACGAATCCCGATCGTGACTTTATATTCCATGACCCGAGTCAGCGCATAGACGCACCGAAAAAGATTTCCCCATATCCGATGGGAAATATACGGCTTCAATCTTTCCGCCAGAACTCCGTATTCGCGTCCGTCCGCAACCGTGACCGTCGTGTCCAGAACTCCGGCAAAACAATCATTGTAAAGCATGTATTTGCTTGGATCCGTCAAATCCGCTCCCGTGGGATTCCCGATTTTATCCGCCTGTTCCAAAGCCAAAAACGCTTCGGCGGTCACCCCGGATAAAGCGAAAAACCTCCTTTCCGCATTCGGCAAATCTTCGTTCCCGTACGCGAATTCCGCCGCATAAACGACGGAGGGAAGAACCGAAAAAATCGAACACTCTGCCCCGAAATCCCCCCACATGGCAAAAAAGATGTCGGAAACGCCCTGATTCCTGCATGCGCGGACAGATGCCTTTGCCGCTTCGATGCTGAATGTGTTATTGGGCAGAAAGCCCAAAAAGGTCCAAAACGCACCCGCGAACCAGATATTTTCGGACAAGTGCCGATGCTGCTCAAGTATCTTTTCGTAATGTTCCTGCGATTTGCTGTAATAATCCCAATAGATCAAACTGACATTTTGCGGAATACTGCTGCAATCAAAAGGGAACTCCCGCGCATTTTCGTCATAATAACCGCCGAAAGCCAGGCGATAAAACATATCCGACCACATGGCGCACCGCAGCCCGTATTTTTCCGCCATTTCCGAAACGCGGCGCAAATGGCGCAGCATCAACTCCATCCGATCCGTTTTTCCGTGCAGACGATGATACTGACCCAAGCCGAGCATAAAAGCTTCATCCATCCCGATGTTGACGGTACGGGAAGAAAAACATTCCGAAACCGTGGCAAACATCTTGTCAATCAACCGATATGTACGCTCGTCGTCCACCAGCAAAATATCGTTCACGTCGTTGATTTCGGCATACGGTTTCCAACGAAAGATCTGTTCCAAATGCGCCAGGGTCTGAATACAGGGCACCAGTTCTATTCCGTAAGAAGCCGCATAAATATCCAATTCCTTCCATTCGCTTTTCGTATAAGCACCCCGAAGATATCCGAAATACGGTTCCCCGTCAATCCGATAGGTATCCTCCGTATACAGCTGCAGGCGGTTATATCCGCACAGCGCCAGATACCTGATAAATTTTTTCTGCGACGTCAAAGTATAAACCCCGTTTCGCGAACAATCTATCATCGTCCCCAACGATCGGAAAGACAAGTTTTCCCGATATGCAAAAGGTCTTCCGCCCGAAGCTGCCAGATGGCCGACGGAACGGAAAATATACACCTTCTCCTTATAGACAATATCCAAAATTCCGGCTTCGAAGCGGACGAAATTTTCCGTTCCCGGCTGCGCTTTTACCGTTACGTTTTCCAAAGCGCATCCCGCTTCTTCAAGCATGGAGGACAATTCGTTTGCCTGCTCTTCGGTCAGACAATCTCCCTCAATCGTCAATCGCATAATTCCCTTCCGTTCATTTTGCATCCCGTCATATTCCCCCTGTTGCCGCCATATCATAGGCAAACACTTTGCAAAGCGTTTTTTCCGAAACTTTCTCCGAACGATAAAAGCAGCGTATTTTCGCGCTTTCGTAA
>DVGN01000096.1 GCA_018712725.1 Candidatus Scatosoma pullicola | reverse complement strand
GAAATCGGACGTCGCCGCCTATCTGGGCACGGAAGCTGCCGCCGGCGCCGTGTTCGTCGCCGTGCTGGGGCTGATCTGGATCAATTTTTTGCTGGAAATCCTCATCGACGTGCTGCTCGCGCCCGCGCTGTACCGCGTCGTGTCCGCAGTGGAGAGGACGTTGGGCAGAAAGAAGTCGGGCGGGGCGCCGTCCGCAGTTGAAAAGGCTGAAAAAAAGGAGAATCCGGACGAGGAAAATGCCGGAACATGGGATATAACGGAATGATTATTTGTATCGACATCGGCAACACCAATATCAAATATGCCATTTACGACGGGCAGGTGCTGAAAATTTCTTTCCGCGTCGCCACCGATCTGAAAAAGACCTCGGACGAATACGGCTCGCAGCTCGTGAATATGCTGAAAGTGATGGATATCCGCCGGGGCGCCATCGCGGGGGGGATCATCTCCTCCGTCGTGCCCTCCCTCGATTACACCATCGACAAGATGTGTTCCCTCTATCTCGGCATCTCCCCGCTGCACATCGAACCGGGGCTGAAATCGGGGCTGAACATCCGCTGCGACGACGCGCGGGAAGTGGGGGCGGACCGCATCGTCAACTGCGTCTCCGCCATCGTAAAATACGGCTGCGGCACGCCGCTCATCGTCGTCGATTTCGGGACGGCGACCACCTTCAACATCATCAGCGCGGACAACGAATTCATCGGCGGCGTCATCGCGCCGGGCATCAAGGGGTCTCTCGATTCCCTCGTCAACGGCACGGCAAAACTGCCCCGCGTCGAAATCGAAGCGCCCAAGAGCATCATCGCCAAAAACACCGTCACCAACATGCAGGCGGGGATCGTGTTCGGCTTCGCGGGGCTGGTGGAATACATCGTCACGCGCATCAAAAAGGAACTGAAAGCGGGCGAAGTCAAAACGATCGCGACGGGCGGATTCAGCGAGATCATCTCCCGCGAAGTGTCCTGCATCGACGTCGTGGACAAACTCCTGACGCTGGAAGGGCTGCGCTATCTCTATTATCTCAACCGTCCCGAGAACTGAACGGCGGTGGCAGGGTTGAGACGAACGCAAAAAACGGCGCTTAAAAAACGGCGAAAGCACAAGATAAAAAGCCGTGCGGACCGCCCTTTTCGGATAGTTTTTTGCCGGAAGGGGCAAACTGACAACAAAGGGCGGACTGCGGATAAAAGGCAATAAAAGGATAAAAAGGAGATCGGAAGGAGGAACGGAATTATGATGAAAAGAGCCGGCGTGGCAATTTTGGGGCTCGGCGTCGTGGGCGGCGGCACCTACAAAATTCTCACCGAACACAGGGAATTTTACCGCCGTACCCAGAACGTGGACATCTCGGTGGAGAGCGTGCTGGTGCGCAACAAACAGCGGGCGCTCGATCTGGGCGTCCCCGAAGAGAACGTCGCGGGCAGTATCGCGGAGGTCATTGCCAATCCCAACGTGGACATCGTCGTGGAGTGCATCGGCGGCGTGGAGGCGGCCAAGGATTACGTCCTGGCGGCGCTGAACGAGGGCAAGAGCGTGGTGACCTCCAACAAGGAACTCGTCTGCAAATATTCGCACGAATTGGAGCGGGCGGCACGGCGGAACGGCTGCGGCCTGTACTTCGAAGCGAGCTGCGTGGGCGGCGTGCCCGTCATCCGCACCCTTCTCGACGGCGTGCAGAGCAACCAGATCTCCGGGCTGATGGGCATCATCAACGGCACGACCAACTACATCCTGACCAAGATGACGGAAGAAGGGGGAGAATACGCGGCGGCGCTCGCCGAAGCGCAGAAGCTCGGCTATGCGGAAGCCGATCCCGCCAACGACGTGGAGGGGGTGGACGCGGCGTACAAGCTCGCCATTCTCGCCTCTCTCGCCTTCCACACCAAAGTGCCCTACGCCAAGGTGTACCGGGAGGGGATATCCTCCGTCGAGCAGACGGACATCGCCTACGGGAAACAGCTCGGCTATACGCTGAAACTGCTCGCGATCGGCAAGCACACGGAGCGCGGCGTGGAAGCGCGGGTGCATCCGGTATTTATCCGCAATTCCCACCCCCTGGCGAGCGTGCGCGACGCCTATAACGCCGTTTATCTCACGGGGGACTGCATGGACGACATCATGTTATACGGCAGGGGGGCGGGAGCGCTTCCCACGGGCAGCGCGGTGGTCAGCGACGTCATCTATGCCGCGACCCATTCGGAGATCCGCTATTCCACCTACCGCAATACGGCGGGGGCGGATCGGGAGACCAAATTCGTCTCCGATTTCGCAAGCGCCTATTATATCCGCCTGTCCGCGGAGGACAGGACGGGGGCTCTGGCAAAGGTGACGGGGATTCTCGCCAAATACGGCGTTTCGGTCATGGAACTCATCCAGAAGCGGGACGCGGGCGGAACGGAAGACCCCATGCCCGTCGTGATCGTCACGCACGGCACCACCGAGAACTGCATCCGCGGCGCGGTCAGCCGTATCAATGCCTCCGGCGTCGCCTCCGTAAAGGCGCTCATCCGCGTGGAAGCGTAAAGGAAGGCGCGCTGCCGTCGCGGTGCGGCCGTCTTTGCGGCGGAAACAGGACAGGACATAAAAACGCCGTCCCGTAAAAGGGGCGGCGTTTTGCGCGCGATGACGCTGGCTTTCCTGCGTTCATTTGGACTTGTTGTCCCCGTCGCCGTCCGGCTTGTTTTCCCGGACGGTATAGCTGTAATCGATGTCCGGATTGCGCTTCAGCAGCGCCCGCACGAGCTTTTCGTTTTCGTTCGCGGCGATATTGGGGACAAAATACGTCTCTCCCGCGTTGACGGTGAGTTTGTCCGTGTCCCTGTCCAGCACGACGGAGGTGATCTGCCCGATCTCGCAGCGGCTTTTGATGATCCCGAACTGGGTGACGAAATAGCGGTCGTCCACGACGTAGCGGGCGCGGATGAGAAGCGCCGCGAGAATGACGATCAGGGCG
>DVGN01000095.1 GCA_018712725.1 Candidatus Scatosoma pullicola | reverse complement strand
GGCGGATCCGAAAGCGCTGCAAATGGCGGCGTCGGCGATGTTTATTCTCGAAAAGGTGGGCGCGCCCGAAGGGCTTCTGCCCCTGTCCGAAGCCATCGTCTACGTCTGCGAAGCGGACAAGAGCGATTCGGTGAAAAGAGCCATGTTCGCCGCCAGGGCGGACGCCGCCGAAGTCCGCGACGACGCCGTTCCGCCCTATCTCAAAGACAACAGCTACGGCAGCCGGGAGGACAAGGCGCAGGGTAAAAATTACAAGTACCCGCACGATTACGGCGGCTATGTCGAACAGCAGTATCTGCCCGATTCGCTGAAAGACCGCGTCTATTATGTCCCGAACGACAGGGGATACGAAAAGACGGTGAAAGAGATACGCAAAGGGAAGGGAATGAAATGACGCTGCGACCCTATCGTGAAGAGGACTTAAAGGAGATCCTTTCCCTGTTTTACCGCTCGGTGCACGAGCTGGCGTCGGGGGATTATACGCCCGCACAGCTGGACGCCTGGGCGCCGTCCGACCCGGACGAAGAGGGCTGGCGGCGTTCTTTGGCGGCGCATTATGCCCTCGTCGCGGAAGAGGACGGGCGGATCGTCGGCTTCGGGGATTTAGACGGGGATTATCTCGACCGGCTGTACGTGCTGCCCGAGAGGAAGGGCAGGGGAGCGGGCAGCCTGCTCTGCGGCGCTTTGGAAGAGCGGGCGCGGGCGGCGGGAGAGAAGCGGATGACGGCGTTTTCCTCCCGAACGGCGCTTTCCTTTTTCGCGGGGAGAGGATATGCCGTCCTGCGCGAAAATACCGTCGAGAGGCGGGGCAGGTATCTGATCAATTACAAAGTCGAAAAAATTTTTTGAGGACGGAAGGAGGCAGAAATCATGAAATGTCTGTATTGCGATTGCACGGAGAGCAAGGTGATCGATTCCCGTTCGGCGGACGACAGGACCATCCGCCGCCGCCGGGAGTGCATGAACTGCGGCAGGCGGTTCACGACGTACGAGACCATCGAAGTGACGCCCGTGCTCGTCGTCAAGAACAACGGCACGCGGCAGGCGTTCAACGCCGAAAAGGTGCGCAACGGCATCATCAAATCTTGCGAAAAGCGCCCGGTGCCCATGGCGGTCATCGACGACATGGTGACGGATATTTCCAAACAGGTGTACAACAGCATGGAGAGCGAAGTCACCTCCAAGCAGATCGGCGAAATGGTCATGGAACGGCTGAAAAAGGTGGACGAAGTCGCCTATGTGCGCTATGCCTCCGTCTATCGCTCGTTCAAGGACATCTCCTCCTTTCTCGCCGAACTCAAAGACATGATGAAGGAGCGGGAGGAGCCCCGGAAGCACGGGAAGAAATCGGGGGAGGAAAAGCCGGAAAATGCGTAAACGGACGAGGCAGGTAAGCGTCGGCGGCGTTCCGATCGGGGGGGATTCCCCCGTAAAGATCCAGTCGATGACGACGACGAAGACGTCGGATACGGAAGGGACGGCGGCGCAGATCGGGCGGCTGGAAGAGGCGGGCTGCGAGATCGTGCGCGTCGCCGTCGCCGACGAAGCGGATGCCCGCGCGATCGCCGCGGTCAAGGGAAAAATCCGCATCCCCCTGGTGGCGGACATCCATTTTTCCCCCCGATTGGCGGTGCTGGCGGTGGAAAACGGCGCGGATAAAATCCGGATCAATCCCGGCAACATCGGCGGGGAGAGGGAAATCGCCTATGTCGCCGACTGCGTGCGCGCCCATCACATCCCCGTGCGGGTGGGGGCGAATACGGGGAGCATCGAAAAGGAGTTTCTCGAAAAGTACGGCAGGAGCGCGGAGGCGCTGGTCGGCAGCGCGCTGTACAACGTGGGCATTCTCGAAAGGCACGGGGTGGAGGACATCGTCATTTCGGTGAAGGCGTCCGACGTGCCCCTCACAACGAAGGCTTACGCCCTGCTTTCGGAGAGGACGGACTATCCCCTGCACGTCGGCGTGACGGAGGCGGGGACGACGGAAGCGGGCATCGTCAAGAGCGCGGTCGGGATCGGGTCGCTGCTTCTGAACGGGATCGGGGACACGATCCGGGTGTCGCTGACGGACGACCCCGTGCGGGAAGTGTACGCCGCCAGGGAGATCCTGCGGGCGTGCGGCCTGGAAAAGGACTACGTCGAAGTGGTCTCCTGCCCCACCTGCGGCAGGTGCGAATGGGAGAGCATGGCGCTGGCGCAGAAGGTGACGGAATTCGTGCGCCCGTATAAAAAGCGGCTGAAAGTCGCCGTCATGGGGTGCGTGGTAAACGGCCCCGGAGAGGCGAAGGACGCCGACATCGGCATCGCGGGCGGAAAGGGCAGGTGCGTGCTGTTCAGAAAGGGCGCGCCGTACAAGACCGTGGACGCAGACGCCGCGGAGAGAGAATTTTTTGAGGAGCTGAAAGGATTGTTGCAAGATGGAAAGGGAGACGGAAGCATATCTGAATGACGTGCGCGCCCTGTCGGGATTGGAAAACGCCATTCTCACGGGGATCTGCGTACATAGGCGGACGATGACGGCGGAATTTTTTCTCGTCACGGACAAGACGTATTCCGCGGCGTCGAAAGAAGGGGCAAAAAATGCGGCGGTCAAATACCTGCCCCCCGCATTCAAGCCGGAAGTGCACATCGAAAAGCGGGTGCCGGACGCGGAGATGATCCGCGGGAAGATCGCGGCGTTTCTCAAAGCCCGCTTCCCCGCCGCGGCGGCGTTCGTGAAGGATGAGGACATCGAAGCGGAGATGCTGCCGTCGGGCAGCGGCGCCCGTTTCCGCTTCGACGTGGCGTCGGGGGATAAGGACGTCTTTTCGTCGGGAAAGATTCTCGACGAAGTGAGCGCATACCTGTCCGGCATCTATTGCGGCAGCTTTTACGGCGACGTGCGGCTGGTCGAGCGGGAGCGGGAGACTTTCGACCCCGACGAGATTCCCGCGGCGGCGGAAGAGGAAGAGATCGCGCGCGCGCCGCGCGTGTTTCCCGTGACGGGATTCCGGCGGCTGGACGGCGCGGACGTCCTCCCCAAATACGCGACGTACATCGCGGATGCGGTCGGCGAGAGCGAGGACATGACCGTGTGCGGGGCGATCACCTTCATACAGGAACGGGAATACACCAAAAAGAACGAAAAGACGGGAGAGGAGACGCAGAAAACCCGCTTTTCCCTGACCGTCTCGGACGGGACGGGCAGCCTTCGGACGACCTATTTCCCCAAAAAGGCGACGCTGGAAAAGGTGCGCGCGCTGAAAGTGGGGGACTGGGTGGTGCTTTCGGGCGCGAACGAGTCGTACGGCGGCGGCATCTCCTTTACGGCAAAGCGGATAAACTACGGCCGCCCGCCCGAAAATTTCGTGCCCGAAGCCAGAAAGGGAAAGCCGGTGCCCAAGGCGTACCACGCCGTTTTCCCCGAGCCGTACGTCGATTATACGCAGGCGGATCTGTTCGAGACGTCGGAGGCGCCCGCCGCGCTCCGCGGCAAATCCGTCGTCTGTTTCGACCTGGAAACGACGGGGCTCAACAGTCAGCCCGCGATGGGGCGGATGGACAGGATCATCGAAATCGGCGCGGTGAAGATCGTGGACGGGAAGATCGCGGAGAAGTTTTCCACCTTCGTCGCCTGTCCCACCCGCCTCCCGCCCGAAATCGTCAAACTCACGGGCATTCACGACGAAGATCTCGCAGGCGCTCCGCCCATCGAAAAGGTCATCGCGGATTTTTATAAATTCTGCGACGGGTGCGCGCTCGCCGGGCACAACAGCATCCAGTTCGACTGCCGCTTTATCCGTTATTACGGCGAAGAGAGCGGATATATGTTCGATCAGCCGCAGTACGACACGCTGCCGCTCGCGCAGGAGGTGCTGCGGGGGGAGGGCTTGTCCAATTACAAACTCAACACGCTCGCCGATTATTACGGGTTTACCTTCAACCACCACCGCGCTTTCGACGACGCCCTGACGACGGCGAAGATCTTCATGGAACTCGTCCGCAAAAAGGGCTCTTTGCCTCTCGCGTAAGTTGTTTGATACAGGTTCGGCGTTCTTTGCGGGTGCATGTGCCCCTCTTTTCATGTTTCCCCTTTTGACAAATAAGAAGGTCGGAAAGAGCGGGGCAGGGTAGAGACGACGGCGTTTTTCGGGTAAATCGGAGACCGGGCGTTACAATCCCTCAGTCAGCTGCGCTGACAGCTCCCTTTGCACAAGGGAGCCATGGAGTGGGGTGTGCGTCGGCAGTTGTTGTACAAGGGAACCATGGGAGGCGACGACAGTTGTTGCACAAGGGGAGCCATGGAGTGGGGGTGAGTCGGCAGGTTTTTGCACAAGAGAGCCATGGGGGAGTCGATGACATTTTGCATAAAACCCATGTCGGGAGCGCGGCGCCGGGAGGTGAAAGATTTTGCGGAAAATTTTTCAAAAGGCTCGCAAAAACGGTTGCAAATTGCGTAAGATAATGGTATAATGAGGATACTTAATAATCAGTTACTGAGTATTGAGAGTGGCTTGCCACTCTCAATATTGCTATGTGAGGAGGAATTTCGGTGAAAGTAAAACCCATCGAAGAGATCCGCGCCCTCTTGCAGCGGATTGCGGACGAAATGGGCATCGAGCTGGTGGACGTCGAATTCCGGCAGGGGAGGTCGCCGTCGCTCACGGCGTTCATCGACACGGAGGACGGCGTGGATCTCGATACCTGCGAGAAGTACCACAACGCCATCGACCCGGCTCTGGACGAGCTGGATCCCACTTACGGCGCGCCCTACACCCTCAACGTTTCCAGCCCCGGGCTGGACAGACCGTTGAAGACGGCGCGGGATTTCGAGCGGTGTCTGGGCGAGAAGGTGGAGGTCAGACTGTTTTCCCCCATGAAGGGGAAGAAGACGATCGAGGGCATTCTCGCCGGCTACGACGGCAAGAACATCCGGCTGGACGAAGGGGAAGGGGAGTATACGCTGGAACTTTCCCGCGTCGCCAAAATCTGCCGGGCGATCGATTTCGACGACTGAGCCGGGGCGCCGCGCCGGAAAACGGCGGAAATGCGGCGGAATTAACGGCAGGCAGGGCTGCAAGCCATACACAAAGCAAGGAACAAAGCAAGGAGAACGATTATCATGATCAATCAGGAATTTTTTGCGGCGCTCAACGATCTCGTCAAGGAAAAGGGGATCAGCCGGGAATCCTTCATCGAGACGCTGCAGAACGCGCTGGCGTCCGCCTATAAGAAGCAGTACGACAACGGCGCGGAGATTTCGGTGGAGCTCGATCCCGATTCGGGGAATATCGAATTTCTCGCCTCCCGCCGCGTCGTCGCCGAAGTGGAGGACAGGGACAAGGAAATTTCCGTGGAAGAGGCGCAGCAGATCAATCCCGACTATCGCGAAGGGGACGTGATCGCCAGGAGCTTCGTGCCCAAGGATTTCGGCAGGATCGCGACGCAGACCGCCAAACAGGTGATTTTGCAGAAGCTGCACGAAGCGGAGCGGGACAGCACTTTCTCCGCCCTTTCCGACAAGGAAGGGGAGCTTATGGAATGCACCGTCCGCAAACTCGACGACAAAAACGTGTACGTCGAATTGGGGGATAAGAAGATCGAAGGGGTCATGCTGCCCCAGGATCAGTCCCCCGCCGAGCGCTACACGGTGGGCGAAAAGCTCAAAGTGTTCGTCAAGCGGGTGAAGAACAGCGGCAGAAATTCCCAGATCCTCGTCTCGCGCACTTCCCCCGGGCTCGTCCGGAAGCTGTTTGAAGAGCAGGTGCCCGAACTGGCGCAGGGGATCGTGGAGATCAAGGCGATTTCCCGCGAACCGGGGCACCGCACCAAGATCGCCATCCATTCCAACGACGCGCGCGTGGACGCGGTGGGCGCCTGCGTGGGCAACCGCGGCTCCCGGGTCAACGCCGTCGTGGAGGAGCTGGGCGGCGAAAAGATAGACATCATCTTCTGGAGCGAAAATCCGCTCGAATTCATCGCCAAGGCGCTTTCCCCCGCCTCCGTGCTCTCCGTGACGCAGATCAGCGAAAAGGGAGCGGTGGCGGTGGTGCCCGACGACAAGCTCTCCCTCGCCATCGGCAGGGACGGACAGAACGCCCGTCTCGCCGCCCGGCTCACCGGCTGGAAGATCGACGTCAAGAGCCTGTCCGCCGCCGAGAAGATGAATCTCAAAATGACGGAGGACGAAGAGGAGCCTGAGGAAGAAGGGGAAGAGGCGCCCGAAGAGACCGCGCCCGAAGAGGCCCTTGAAGAGGCTGCGGAAAGCAGTGAGATCGCAGAGAGCGCGGAGCCTGCACCCGCGGAAGCGGCGGAAGAGGCAGGCGAAGGTGCGGAAGAGGGCGCGGACGGCGCAGACGGAGAAGAAAAGGACGGAGAATGATGGCAAAGGCGAAATCGGTGCCCGTGCGGATGTGCATCGCCTGCCGGGAGATGATCCCGAAAAAGGAGATGCTGCGCGTCGTGAAGAACGCGGAGGGAAAGATCTTTCTGGATTTTTCGGGCAAGGCGCCGGGGCGGGGCGCGTATATCTGCAACAAGCCGGAATGCGTGAAGAAGCTCGGAAAGCAGAGGCTTTTGAACAAGGCGTTTTCCGCGGAGGTGCCGCGCGAAGTGTACGAGAGGCTCGAGGAGGAGTTTTTTGGAAACGGGTAAAATCGGGGCATATCTGGGATTTTGCATGCGCTCGGGAAAGATTGCCCTGGGCGTCGATCGGGCGGAAGCGCTGAAAAAGGGCGTCTTTCTCCTGATGGCGGACGGGACGATTTCGGAAAATTCCATGAAGGCGCTGCAAAAACTGCAAAGCAGGTTTTCCTGTCCGCTGGTGACGGCGGAGGAAATTTCCCTGGGCGAACTTCTGCACAGACCCGCCGTCAAGGCGGCGGCGATCAAGGATAAAAATCTGGCTTCGGCAATCCTCGCCGAAGCGGAGAGAGACAACAGGTACAAAATATATTCGGGAGGAAACAACTGAACAAATGGCAGCAAACAGATACGAAAATGCGGAGAAAGTAAAGGAACTGCTGGACGAGAAACAGCTCGGTCAGCTGCAAAAGCGCATCTTTTCGACGGAAAAGAGCCTGTCCGAAATTCTGAGAAAGCTCTCCGCGCTGGAGGCGGACAGGGCGGAAAAGGAAGCGCTGGCGCGGGAAGAAGCCGCCAGAGCGGAAGCCGCTTCCGCCGTTTCCCAACCCGAATCCCCTCTGCCCGAGCCGCAAAAAGAGGTCTCGGAGCCGGCGCCCGCGCCCGAAAAAGAGCCGGAGAGCCCCGCTGAGGCGCCCGCCAAGGCGCCCGTAAAGGCGGAGAAAGCGGAGGAGCCCGCAAAGACCGCGGCGGAAAAACCGGAGAAAAAGGCAGAGGAAGCGGCGGAAAAAGCCGCGGAAAAGACCGCGGAAAGCGCCGCGCCCGTCTCCGAAGAGAAAAAGGAAGAAAAATCCGGACCGAAGAAGGCGCCGGAGGAGAAAAAGCCCCGGGAAGCGAAAGCGCCGAAGGAGGGCGAGAAGGCTCCCGGACGGGAGGAAAAGGCGGCGGAATCCGCCAAAGAACCGGCGAAAAAGCCGGCGGCGCAGACCCCGGCGGCGCAGAGTCCGGCGGCGGGCGCTCCGGCGCGTCCCGCCTCTCCCGCGGCGCCCCGCGCCCCGCGGTATTTCCGCAACGGACAGGAACAGGGCGTGTATGTCGCCAAGCCGGGCGTGGACGTGAACGCGGGCACAAATACGGGCGGCTATCGTCCCCGCGCGGAGAGACCCGCCCGTCCCGCCGGGCCCCGTCCCGCGGGCGGGAGACCTGCCGGCGCCAGACCGGTGGCGGCGGCGCCCGTCCTGCCCAAGGAAAAGAGCGCTCCGCCCAAGAAAAAGACGTACGATAAGACGTATGTGGAGAAGAAACCCGTCTCCAAGCGCACTCTCGTCCGGCAGCAGGGGATGACGGTGGAGGATTTCGACGAGAACAAGTCGGGCTACCGCAAGCTGCGTACTCCCAAAAAGCAGAAGAAGCAGGAGATCCAGGCGGTCAAGATCGACCACGCGGTGGTCACGACGCAGGAAATTCCCCTGAAAGTGCTTTCGGAGAAACTCGGCATCTCGGCGGTGGAGATCTCCAAGCGGCTCTTCAAGGAAGGCATCATGAAGAGCATCAACGATTCCATCGATTACGACAACGCGGCGCTGCTCGCGGCGGACATGGGGATCGATCTCGAATACAAGCCGGAAAAGACGGCGGAGGATATGCTCCGCGACACCGTGGTGACGGAAGAGGACGGGGCGAATCTGGTGCCCCGCGCGCCCGTCGTCACGGTCATGGGTCACGTCGACCATGGCAAGACCTCCCTTCTGGACAAAATCCGCTCCACGTCGGTCACGGCGGGGGAAGCGGGCGGCATCACGCAGAGCATCGGCGCGTACACGGTCACGGCGAAGGGCAAGCAGATCACCTTTATCGACACGCCCGGCCACGCGGCGTTCACGGCGATGCGGGCGCGCGGCGCGCAGGTGACGGACATCGTCGTCCTCGTCGTGGCGGCGGACGACGGCATCATGCCGCAGACGGTGGAGGCGATCAACCACGCCAAGGCGGCGAACGTGCCCATCATCGTGGCGATGAACAAGATGGATAAACCGGAGGTCAACCCCGACCGGGTCAGGCAGGGGCTGATCGAACAGAATCTCGTGCCCGAAGAATGGGGCGGGGATACGATGATCGTCCCCGTGTCTGCCAAGACGGGCAAGGGGATAGACGAGCTTCTCGACGCCATCAATCTGGAAGCGGAGATGCTCGAACTCAAAGCCAACCCCGACCGTCCCGCCAAAGGCACGATCATCGAAGCCAAGCTGGACAAGGGCAAGGGCCCCGTGGCGAGCATCATCGTCCAGAACGGCACGCTGCACACGGGGGACAACATCCTCTCCGGCACGACGATGGGCAGGGTGCGCGCGATGTTCGACGACAAGGGGCGCGCGGTCAAGGCGGCGGGACCGTCCATGGCGGTGTCCGTTTTGGGGCTGGAAGACGTCCCCAACGCGGGCGACAGCATCGTCGCCGTCGATCAGTCGCTCATGAAGCAGGTGCAGGAAGAGCGCAAGAACAAAGAGCGGGAGAGCATGATCAAGGAACAGGCGCGCGTGACGCTGGACGACGTGTTCGCGCAGGTGGAAGAGGGCAAGATCAAGACCCTCAACCTCATCGTCAAAGGGGACGTGCAGGGCAGCGTGGAAGCGGTGAAGCAGTCTCTCGAAAAGCTCTCCAACGAAGAAGTGCGCGTCAAGGTCATCCACGCGGCGGCGGGCGCGATCAACGAGAGCGACGTCATGCTCGCCGACAGCGCCAACGCGATCATCATCGGATTCAACGTCCGCCCGGACGCCAACGCGAGAAAGCTCGCGGAGTCGAGCAAGGTGGACGTGCGGAGCTATCGCATCATCTACGAACTCATCGACGACATGGAAGCGGCTTTGAAGGGCATGCTTTCGCCCAAGACCAGGGAAGTGCTCACGGGCAAGTGCGAAGTGCGCCAGACCTTCAACATCACGGGGGTCGGCACGGTCGCGGGCTGCTATGTCACGGAGGGGGTCATCCGCCGCGGCGGCAGGCTGCGCATTTACCGCGAAGACATCATGATCTGCGAAGGCGGCGTCCGCCAGCTCAAACGCTTCAAGGACGACGTGAAAGAGGTCGCCAAGGGGTATGAGTGCGGCTGTTCCATCGACGGCTTCAACGACATCAAGGTCGGCGACATCATCGAATGCTATGTGACGGAGGAAGTCAAATCGGCATGAAAGTTTCGAGGACATCCCGCCTGAACGGGGAATTTCAGAAGGAGATCAGCGAGATTATCCGCACCCGTCTCAAAGACAGGGAACCCGAACTCAAAGGGCTTATCTCGGTGACGGAAACGGACGTCGCGCCCGATCTCAAAACGGCGAAGGTATATGTCAGCATTTACGCGAACGAAGAGGCGCAGAAGGCGAAGTCCTTCGCGCTGCTCGAAGAAAACGCGGGCTTTATCCGCCACGAACTCGCCGCGGTCATGCGCATGCGCACCGTGCCCGCCCTCACCTTCCTGTGGGACGGCAGCATGGCGTACGGCGCTAAAATGGACGATCTCTTCAAAAAGATACACGTCGATCCCGCGCCGGAAGAGAACGAAGGCGAAGAAAAGGAAGAAAAATAAGACAGTGAACGCAACTCTTACGGAAATCGCGGCGCGCATCAAGGCAGCGAAGAGCGCCGTCATCCTCACCCATATGCGCCCGGACGGGGACGCGTTCGGGAGCGCTTTGGGGCTGTCCGCCGCGCTCGACAGGCTGGACATTCCCAATACGGTGTGCGACGAATCGGACATCCCGTCCAATCTCGCCTTTTTGGAGGGGACGGAGAAGATACAAAAACAGCTTCCCGAAGCGGAACTGTATATCGCCGTGGATTCGAGCGACGAACAGCGGCTCGGCGCGCTCGCCGAACCCTTCCGCGCGGCGGCGAAAAAACACGACACGGTCAATATCGATCACCACGTCTCCAACACCCGTTTCGCCCGCTACGATTTCGTGCGCCTGTGTTCGGCGAATTGCATGAACATTTTGGCGCTCGTCGAAACCCTGGGTGTGCCGCTCGACAAAAAAATCGCCGGTTATCTCCTGCTCGGCATCCTCACCGATTCGGGGAATTTTTCCCACGACGACGTGACGGAGGAGACCTTTCTCGCGGCGGCAAAACTGACGCGGGCGGGCGCCGATCCCGCGGCGCTCAACTACAATCTGTTCCGCCGTCAGCCCAAGGCGCGGGCGGAACTGTACGCCGACGCGCTGGGGCATATCCGCTGGCTTTTAGACGATCGCTTCGCGGTCATTCTCCTCACGCTGGACAAGATGAAGAAGTACGGCGCGGACAACGGCATGACGGAGGGCTTCGTCGATTTCCCCCTGACCGTGGAAAGCGTGGAAGTGAGCGCGTCCGTCATGGAGGTGAAGAAGGGACAGTATAAAATTTCCCTGCGCTCCAAGAAATACGCGGACGTGAACAAGATCGCCGGGGTGTACGGCGGAGGCGGGCACGTCCGGGCGGCGGGCTGCATGCTGTTCGGCGAGCCGGAAGAGGTCATCGACCGGCTGTCCTACACCGTTTCGCAGTATCTTTGAGAGGGCGGCAAAAGGGCGACGGACGGAAAAAGGCGTAAAAAAATAAGGAGAGAAAAGATGAAGAGGGAAGTTTTTGAAAAGGGACGGCTGCTGGAAGTCTATACGGATATAAACGACGACGGTTTCGGCTTGGGGGAAGTGTCGGAATGGGACGACGACTATCTCCTTTTGAAGGAATATACCCCGTTCGGCGAACAGGACGGGGTCGGGCTCTATTCGATCGGGGATATTTATAAAACGGCGTACGACACGGAATATTGCCGGAAGATCCTCCGTCTTGCCTCTTTGCTACAAGAGGAACGGACGTTTCGGGCATTTATTACGACAGTATCACGCAGAGAAAACAGGAAAAGGCTTTGCGGGAGAAGGAAGCCGGGGAAGAGGAAAAGTAAACTTTCGGCAAATTTGCACCGTTTTCGGAAAATCTGCGTTCCGGTGCGCTGCCGGCGAAAGTCAGGCGGAGGCGGGCGGATATTTGAAAATATGCAAAAAATATTCTTTTTCGGCAGTTCTTTTGGCAAAACGCCATAAGGGCTGTTTTTTGTTCGCCGGGCCGCGCGCCGCGGCGGGCGGCAGGGGCGGGAAATGGCGCCGCGTATCCGGCGGGAGAAATATGCCGGATTCTGTTGACAGGGCGGGAGACAGCGGATATAATAAAGGTATGGAGCGACGTTTCGGAAACGGAAAAGGAGAAGCGAAGCCGTAAAAAATTTTTCCGGGTGGGATATGGCCGATAGGATAACGATCGAGCGGGAATGCGAACATAAAATCATCGCAAAACAGGGGCTGATCATCATCGTCACGCTGACGGAATTTATTTCGGATTTATGCCGATTGGGGAAGGAGACAAAATATGCGTCGGTCAACGTCAGTCTGATAAACGATAATTGCGGCGCGCAGATCTGCAAAATCAGCGGATCGGGAAAAACGGGGGAGGAGGCATATAGAAATTGTCTCGATAATTTCAATAAAAATATAAATTTTCACGCCGAAGAGAATAAAATTCTTTTATGCTGTAAAAATATACCCCTTTAGCAGCCCGGCGATTTGCAGGATTTTTATCTGACGCGAACCATCCGTTTTTCGTGGCGGTACGATAAAAATAAAACGGGAATTTTGAACGCGTATGTCCGCCGGGACGGGGAAGGGCTGAAATTTACTTACGACGGTACGGAAGAATGCCGTGAGGCGGAATCGGACGAACAGATCATCGGATATATTTTGTCGCACAATACATTTGACATTCCGCCTCAAAAAACGTCCGTCCGCAGGAAAAACCGGCTTTTTTATCCCACGATAAACGAATTTTTAAGATGACGGAAAGTGCGGGAAAAATGAAAAATCCGAAAAAATTATTTTTTCGGAAAGGAGGGAGAAAATGTCCGGATTTATAGCCGAAATCGTGTGGGCGGCGGACATAAAGAGCGGACAGCCCGTTATTTCCGATCTGCCCTATCGACCGATAATTGTTTTTGCGGATGAAAAAACTCCTTCGGAAAGCGGCGCCGTATTCAGCGCAGAAATTTTCAACAGGGAAATTTGCGGAAAAACGTCCGTCGCCTTTGTCGGGTTGAAAAGCAGGAAATTGTCGGATGAGCAGGCGGAAATCGGAATGGAATTCGATCTGTATGAAGCGCGGGAAAAAGCGGCGCACGGAAAAATTGTCGAAATCCTGGATATTTGATTTTTTTCGGCGGCGAAAAATTATAGAAAACAGAATGAATTTTGTCTGTTCCGCGGCGCTGATAAATAATAAAAAAGGCAAAAATTATGGCAAAAATGTATATCAAGTCTGTCGATTTTGACGGGGAGCAGGAGGCGGACATCCTTGTTTCGGACGGGAAATATGAGATTTTATGCTATGCCCTTCCGTATTCCGCCGGGGATAAGGAAAAGGATTTTACGCTTTCGGCATTTATGTCGGAAAACGTCATGCGCGCCTTGAAAAATGAATATTCGGCGGAAAAAACGGACGGATATTATGGCTATAAACTGACGGGGAGGCTGTTTGACCTGAAAAATCGATTGGTTGCGGTCGGGGGAATTGTGATAGAACTTGAAAACAATATTCCCAAAGACATTGCGGAAAACGAATTTGTCGAGTTTGAAGTGGGGCGAATCGATTGGATGGTCATAGATGCCCTGTAAAGAGGGCCTTGTCCCGGAGTCGGAATTTGTGCGGGACAATCCCTCAGTCAGCTGCGCTGACAGCTCCCTTTGCACAAGGGAGCCATGGTTGGGGTGCGGCTTGCGCTGACAGCTCCCTTTGCACAAGGGAGCCATGGTGGTGGGGCATATGTCGGCTGCTTTTCTTTGTACAAGAGAGCCGTGAAAGAGGAGAAAGGAAGTCGGGGCGGGCGGCGCATTGCTGCCCGCTCTTTGCATAAGAGAGTTATAAAGAGAGGGAAAAAGGGAGCCAAGGACGGGGGAACGCCGGGGGGTATGACAAGATGTGACGGGCGCGGATTTTTCGCGGGAGGGGCTCCGAAGGGAAGGGGCAAAAGGGGGGAGAGAAAATTTACATTTATAAGGGGCTTTTGTCGAAAAGGGGGTTGCAGCGGTTGATTTTTCGTATAAAAAAGAGTATAATAGAGGGGACAAGATTCAGACACAAAAGGGAGAAATCATGGCGCAGAAAAAGCTGAAAACGGAAGACAGTATAACCCTCGTCGCGGAGGCGCTCGGCGTGGTTTCCTATGCCGACTACTTCACGCAGACGCCGATATTCACTTCTTTAAGGATAGAAAACGGCGGGTCGGAGGCGCTTGCCGACCTCACCCTGACCGTTACCAACGACCACGGTCTTCTGACCTCCTGCGTGCTTCCGGTGGCGGAAGTGCCGTTCGAGAGCGCGGTGGAAGTGGACGCGGGCAACATCCTGTCCCCGCTCTATTTCGTGGGGCTGGAAGAAGTGCGGCAGGAGGACGTTTATATAGAGCTCCGCAAGGAGAAAAAGCTGTACGCGTCCCAGAAACTGACGCTCACCGCCCTGCCCTTCGACTATTGGCAGGGCACTTCGGGCAACGCCGAACTTCTGGCTGCCTTCGTGCGCCCCCGGCTCGCCGACTGCGAACGCCTGAAAACGGAGATCGCGGCGCAGCTGAAAAAGTGGGGAGTGCCGAGCGAGATAAACGGCTATGAGGGGAGCGACAAGAACGCGGTGCGGCAGACGGCGGCGGCGCTGTATGCCTGCATCCGCCGCTACGCCTTCGAAAAGGAAGAGGCGGACATCGCTTCGCCCGTGGAAGCGGGGGGCGGCACCAAGCTGCTCGCCGAGCGCAAGGCGACCCCGCTCGAACTTTCCCTGCTCTTCGCCGCGTGCCTGGAAAGTTTAGGACTGCATCCCGTGCTGGTGTTGGGCGAAAGGGAGATCACCTGCGGCGTATGGCTGTACGACAGCTGTTTCATGGACACGGTCGCCGACGACATGCAGCGGCTTTCCAAGTACATCGCGGACGGCATCAACAATCTGAGCTGCTTCGACATAAACGACCTGTTCTCCGACCGCAACTGCGCCTATTCCACTTCGGAGGCGCATTTCCTGCAACGGCTGAACGCGGGGGGCATTTACGACAAATACGTGGACATCCGGCGCTGCCGGATCGCGCACATCCGCCCTCTGCCCATGCGCGCGCGCAACCTCAAAGGGTACGAGATCCTCTCGGAAGAGGACATGTCCCCCGACGCCGCGCCCAAACAGCTTTCGGAGGCGAAAAAACTCAGCCTGGACGGCAAGCAGACCAAGGACAAGCAGTGGGAGCGGCGGCTTCTCGATCTGTCCTTGAAGAACACCCTGCTCAACTTCTCTCCCGAAAAGATGGTGCAGCACGTCCTTTCTTCCGATCCGGACGCCACCCTTGCCGCCCTGGAAGGGAAGGAGGAGATGCGGCTTGCGGGCGCGTCGGCGGCGGTGACCGAAATCGCCAGGCGCAAGATCTTTTTCGACGCCGCGCAGGAAGTGAAGTCCATGCGGGAGCTGATCTCGCTGGAAAATTCCAACGGCATTCTGCGCACCTTTTCGGAGGAAGTCGTCCTCAACGAGACGATCAACCGCCTCATCAAGCGGAGCAAGGAAGCGGACGAAGAATCGGGCACGAAGATCCTTTATCTCGCGCTCGGCTTTCTGCGCTGGTATTCGCGGGAGGACGGGAAGGTCAACTATGCGCCTCTCGTCTTAAAGCCGGTCACCCTCAAAAAGGCGAAAGGGGGCGTGGGATACGCGATTTCGGCGGGGGACGAAGATTTCTCCGTCAATTCCACCCTGCTCGAATTTTTGAAGCAGGAATTCAACATCGACATCCGCGGTCTGGACGGCGCTCTGCAAGGGCTGAAAATTTCCGAAATTCTCGGCATGGTGCGCATGGAAGTCGTCAACATGAAGGACTGGAAGGTGTTCGACGACGTATATATCGCCGCCTTCTCCTTCGCCCGCTATCAGATGTGGCAGGATCTCCGCCACAACATGGACGTCTTTTCCAAAAACGAGCTCATCTCCTCCCTCCTGCACAACCGCTGCGAGATCAGGGACACCGCGGACGTGGAGTTCAGGGAGGACGAGTGCCCGCCCACCCAGACCCTCATGCCCCTGCCCGCCGACTCTTCGCAGTGGGAGGCGGTGGCGCTTTCGCAGACGGGCAAGACCTTCGTTTTGCACGGTCCTCCCGGAACGGGCAAGAGCCAGACGATCACCAATATGATCGCCAACGCCTTAAACGACGGGAAGCGGGTGCTGTTCGTCGCGGAGAAGCAGGCGGCGCTGTCCGTCGTCAAAAAGCGCCTGGATTCGCTGGGGCTGGGGGAGTTCTGTCTGGAACTGCACTCCAACAAGACGAATAAGGCGGACGTGCTGCAAAAGCTGACTTCCACGCTCGCGCTCGCGGGGGCGCAGGAGAGCGTGAGCCTGTCCGAGAAATCGGGCAGCATTTCCCAGCTGAAAAAAGATCTCGCCGAGCCGCTGGCGGCGCTGCACAAAAAGCGCCGGCTGGGGGTGTCGGTGTACGAGGCGCTGCTCATCTGTCAGAAAAACAAGAACGCGCCCGACATCATGAACATCGAAAGCACCTTCTACGACAGCCTGACCAAGGAGAAGATAGAGGCTTACGAGAACATGATGGTGCAGGCGGCGGCTGCCGCCAAAGAGTGCGGCGGGGTGTACAATTCCCCCTTTGCCAACGTCAATCTCACCGAATATTCGCGCGATCTCCGGGACGCGATTTACTGCTCGTCCGAAGTGGTCATCGCGGAGATCAAGCATCTGAAAAACTACGTGGCGCTCTTTCTGGAACTGTACCGCCAGCGGATCAGCACGCTCACGCGCAAGAAGCTGGAACTTCTCTCGCAGGCGGCAAAACTTCTGGACGGCGGCACGCTGGATAAATACTTCCGCGAAAACGAAGAGGAATTCTATGCCTTCTTCAACGCCAACCGCCGGCTGGACGCCTGTCTGGACGCCTATTTCAAGAGCTTCAAAAAGCTCGTGGACATCGGGAAGGAGTACAAGGAACTCGGCAGCTGGCTGGACGCGGGCGGCACGGCGTACGCGAAGGACAAGACGGCGCTCTCCGTCGCCAGAAAGCTCGCCAAAGTCGCAATTTCGCCCATGAAGGAGGAGGACGTCGTCAAGCATTTGCAGACGGTCACCGAGATCTATGAGGCGATGGAACTCATCCGCACCAACACCAAGCTCTCCCGAAATTTCACGGGCGCGTTCGGGAAGGTGGACTACTTCGACGGCAGAAAGCAGTTTTTGTCCGGGTTGTACGAACTGCACGACATCTGTTCCCGCCTGTTCATGGACTACAACGCCGACAGCTTCAACAGCATGTGCATCCGCGCCGCGAACGGCTATACCAAGCCCGTCCTCAAAGGGCTGCTGCGCTCGGTGGCGAGTTTTTACGCGGCGGAGGAAAGTTTCCTCTCCGTCACCAACGCCGACCGCAAAAAGGTGCCCGCGGAGGACGTCCTCGAATACTATACCGCCAAGGCGGGGGCGCTCATCGACAACATCGACTTGCTCGCCAACTGGTGTATGTACCGCGCGACGGCGGAGAAGCTGGACGGGGCGGGGCTTACCTTCATGACGGACGCGTTGGAAAACGGCTCCATCACCGGCGAAAACATCGTCGACAGCTTCGAAAAGAACATCTACAAGAACTTTTTGCAGACGAATATCCCGCTCGATCCCGTCCTTTCCCGCTTTTCGGCGACGCTGCTCGAAGAGGAGACGGAATCTTTGCGGCTGGCGCTGGACGAATTTGCCCGTCTCTCCCGCGAGAGCATCCGCGCCAAGCTCATTTCCCGCCTGCCCACCCCCTCCACCGAAGGGGCGCTCAGTCTGGAAGTGGTCAACTTCCAGCGGCTCGCCAAGGCGAATCTGCGGGGCATGGGGCTGAGAAAGCTGTTCGAAGAGATTCCCGAGCTCCTCAAAGTCGTCGCCCCCTGCATGCTGATGAGCCCGATCACCGTGTCGCAGTATCTGCAGCCGGAAAACGGGATGTTCGACATGGTCATCTTCGACGAAGCCTCCCAGATGCCCACGGCGGAGGCGATCGGGTCTCTCGCGCGCGCCAAGTGCGCCGTCGTCGTCGGCGACCCCAAACAGCTGCCGCCCACCGCATTCTTCAACACCAATTACGTGGACGAAGACAATCTCGAAAACGAGGACATGGAGAGCGTTCTGGACGACTGCCTCGCGCTCGGCATCCCGCAGCGCCACCTCATCTGGCATTACCGGAGCAAGCACGAGAGCCTCATCGCCTTCTCCAACATCATGTATTACGGCAACAAGCTGTGTACCTTCCCCTCCCCGGACGCGCCCGACAGCCGGGTCAGGTTCGTGCGGGTGGAGGACGGCGTTTACGACCGCGGCTTCACCAAGCGGAACAAGGCGGAAGGGGACGCGCTCGTCGCGGAGGTCGTCCGCAGGCTCTCCGACCCGAATCTGCGCAAATCCAGCATCGGCATCGTCACGTTCAGCAACGTGCAGAAGGAGTACATCGAGCGCAAACTCACGGCGGTCATCGCCGAAAAGAGGCTGGACGGCGCCGCCTACGACCGCGAAGAGCCGCTGTTCGTCAAGAATCTCGAAAACGTGCAGGGGGACGAGCGGGACGTCATCCTCTTCTCCGTCTGCTACGGTCCCGACAAACAGGGGAGGGTGTCCCTCAACTTCGGTCCCCTCAACCAGGCGGGCGGCTGGCGGCGGCTCAACGTCGCCGTGTCCCGCGCGCGCGAAGAGATGGTCATCTTCTCGTCCATGACGGGGGCGATGATCGACCTGTCCAAGACGGGTTCCAAGGGGGTGGCGGGGCTCAAAGCCTTCCTCGAATTCGCCGAAAAGGGGCGCACCACGCTCGCCATCCCGTCGGGCAATCTCGTCCGCAAGGGGCCGGGCATCGGCAAGTACATCGCCGAAGAACTCGCCTCCTACGGCTACGACTGCCGCTATGACGTCGGCGTTTCCGACTTCAAGATCGACGTCGCCGTCACCGATCCGAGAAACCGGCACAAGTTTATCCTCGCCGTCATGTGCGACGGGCCCAACAACTTTTCCGTCAAGGACCGCTTCGTCCTGCAGATGCAGACGCTCAAACGCAACAACTGGAACGTCGTGCGGGTGTATTCGGTCAACTATTACAACAATCCCAAGCGGGAGATCAAGAAGATCAAAGACCTGCTCGACAAGCTCACGGGGGCGGACAAGAGGGGAGGCACCGGCTTAAACCGTAGCAAGAAGCCGTATAAGGCGGCGGCGCTCGAACAGCGCTTCGAAAACGCCACCTTTGTCACCTCCGGCGACAACGACGCCGAGATCATCTCCCGCCTCAAAGCCATCGTCGCGGCGGAAGAGCCGATCTCCTACGATTTTCTCGTCCGGCGCTGCCTGTCCGGGCTGGGCATCATGAAGTACGGCGCCAAGGCGGACGCCCGCATGCAGGCGCTCGTCGCCCTCTGCGGATTCAAGTACGAGCGCATCTTCGGCACGGCGTACTACCGCAAGACGGACAAGTGCATCGGCTTCGACAAGTACCGCGTGGAAACGGGGGACGTCCTCCGCAGGAACGAGACGGATTTCACCCCTTACGAGATCGTCGCGATCATCCGTTCCGCGCTCGAAGACAAGGTGGCGCTGTACATGGACGAAATCATGGTCATCGTCTGCAACCTCTTCCGCATCAACAAGCCCTCCGATCAGTTCTCCGTATACGTCAACAACTGCGTGACGATGGGAGAGGAGAAAGGGCTGTTCGTACGCTCCGTCTCCGACCGCATCTCCCTCGCGTAAGCGAAAGGAGAGGGGCAGGGGAGAGACGAACGGAAAAGGCAAGGTACCGGAATTTTTTACAGGGGAAAATGAAATGGAGAAAAAGGGCGCTGCCGGCAACGGAGAGGGCGGGAGAATATTCAACTTCCGTCCCGCTCTGTCTGCGGCGGCGTTTTTCGCGCTCGGCATCGCCTTTGCCTTTTTCCGCCTGTTTTCGGGCGCCTCCCTGTGGTGGCTTCTGGCATTGCTGCCCGTCCCCGCCCTCGTGCCCCTCTTCTTCCCCGCCGACCGCCTGCGCTCCGTCGCCGCCGCGGCGGGGCTGTTGCTGTGTTTTTCTCTGGGAGCGTTCGCCTTTTCGGCGGAGGTGCGCGCCCACGCTTCGGCGGAGGTGATTTCGGGCAGGATTACCGTCGCCGGTACGGTGGAGGAAAAGACGGACTACGATTGGGGCGCAAGGGTGATCCTCTCCGATCTCACCGCGGAGGGAAAGCGGCTGGACGGCAGGCTCGCCGCAACCCTGCCCCCTTCGCTCGCCGAAAATATCCGGTTGGGGGACAGGGCGGCGCTGTACGGGGAGGCGGAGACCGATCTCTCCTTTTTCGGCGATTACGGCTTTAAGAGCGAAAACGTCGAAAAGGGGATTTATTACCGCATGGAAGCGGAGTCCGCCGTCGCCGCGGGGCGGTCGGGAAATCCCTTTCTCTTTCTCCGCGCCCGCCTCAAAGACAGGCTGTATGCGGGCATGCCCGAAGAGGCGGCGGGGATGACGTACGCCCTTCTCATCGGGGACACGTCGGGGATAGAGGAAGGGCTGTACGAAAATATCCGTTACGGCGGCATTTCGCACATCTTTTCCGTGTCGGGACTGAACGTCGGCGCGCTGTATGCCGTCATGCGCGCCATAGAGAAGAGGACGGCGCTCCGCCGCCTGCCCGGCGTATTCCGCTTTGCGCTGACGGGCGGACTTCTGGCGCTGTACGCGGGCGTGTGCGGGTTCTCGCCCTCCGTCCTGCGCGCCGTCGTCATGTGTCTCGTCTTATACCTGTCCGCTCTCTTCGGGGTAAAATCCGACCTGCTCGAAAGCACGGGGATCGCGGCGCTCGTCCTTCTCGGCTCCTGTCCCGCCCGCCTGTTCGACGTGGGATTCGGGCTTTCCTTTGCGGCGTGTCTCGGCATCGGCGTCCTCTCGCGCGGCTTTTCGGACGGATTGCAGCGGGCGCTTTCCCTCCCCGCGCGGAACGCGGACAAACCGGAGGGATTTTGGCTGCGCGCCGGGCGGGGCGCGGCGGAATTTCTCGCCGTCACCCTGTCGGCGCAGATCGGCACCCTTCCCCTGCTCGCGGGTGTCTTCGGCGAACTGTCCGTGTGGAGCGTCCTTCTGAACTGCCTGTTCGTCCCCTTTACCGAAGCCCTCTTTTTCGTGCTGCTGGCACTCGCGTTCGTCGCATGCCTGCTGCCCGCGTCCTTTGCGCCCGCGCTGTTGTTTGCGCCTTCGGCGGCGTGGTCGGCGTCCCTGCTTCTCTTCCACGCGCTCGATTTCTCCCTCGTCGTCCGGACGGCGGGATTGCAGGGCGGCGCGGCCGCCTTTCTGGGCTTTTTCCTGTTCGCGTCGGACAAGGTGCGGCTGAAAAGAGGGGCGCGGGCGGCGGCGCTTCTCCTGTGCGCGGCGGCGTTCGCGGCTTCCCTGGTCGCCTGGATATTCTGAGCGCCGGGGCGCTTTTCACCCCGCTTTTCCCTTGCGTTTTCCGAAAGGATGTGGTATAATGGAGAAAATCTTTCGGAGGGAGGGGCATGAAATACGTCGATTTCAGAAAATTCACGGACGAAAACGGCGCGCAGCCCGTCTATCTCTTCGAAGGGGAGGAAGTCTATTTCCGCGACGGGGGCACGGCGCTTCTGAAAAAGCGCTTTCTCGTCGATCCGCTGCTCGATTTTTCTTCCTTCGACGGCAGGGCGCTGAAAGGGGACAAACTCAAAGCGCTCGCGGACGCCCTGGGCAGCTTTTCCTTTTCGGGCGGAAAGCGGTTCGTGTACGTCTCCGAATTTTACCCCACGGAAAAGGAATACGACTTTTACCTCAAAGACCTCTTTGAAAATCCCTCCCCCGACAGCATTCTCGTCATCTCCAACGCGGGTAAGGGCAAGGCGGGCACGGCGGCGCTCTCCAAAAAGCCGGGCGTCACTTTCGTCGACTGCGGCAGGGCGGACGAAGAGACGATCAAAAAGTGGATCTACGTCACCTGCAAGCGGGCGGGGGTGTTCGCCGACGGCGTCACCTGCGGCAAGCTGGCGGGGTACTGCGTGTACGACATGTCCCGCATCGCGGGCGAGACGGAAAAACTGCTCGTCTACTGCGCCGCGAAGGGGCTTTCCCGCCTGACGGACGAAGTCGTGGACGAGGCGGTGTATCCCGATTCGGAATATAAGCTGTACGAACTTTCGGGGGCGCTCTCCCGCCGCAATTATTCCGCTTTCGTCCGCATTTTGGGCGAATTGCAGACGAAGGGGTACGACGAGATCTCCCTGCTCAATTCCCTCTGCTATCACTTCCGCGGCCTGTACGAAGTCTCCCTTTCGCGGGGGACGGACAGGGAAGTGGCGGCGGCGCTCGGCATGCGGGATTACGCCGTGAAAAAGAGCCGCGAACAGGCGGCGGGATTCCCCGAAGGGGAGCTTCTGCGCTGTTATTCGGACGTCTACCGCGCCGTGTGCGCCATCAAGAGCGGGGAACTCACCCCCGCGTCCGCGCTGAAAAAGGTGACGGCGGGGCTGTTTTTCAGGGGAAGGCAGGCGCGGCGGGGGGCTTCGTAAACGCGCGGGTATCGGGTGCCGGGCGCAGCCCCGCGCCGGGCGATCGGGACAAGATCGAGAAAAATTTCGCTATCGGGCGGGGAACTCCCGCCCGACGGGAGGAGAAATATGAACACATACGCCCTGGCGGCGTCCGCCTTTATCGATGGGCTGACGAGATTCGGCGACGGACTCATCGATTTTTTCACCGGCTTTTCGGTGAGTTATGCGGCGGAAATCATCCTCTTTTTTCTGCTCATCTATTATGTTTCCAAAGTGCTGAGGGACAACGACGCGACGCGGCTGATGATCCTGTATTGGGTGCTGTTGGTCGTGGTGGGCGTCATGCAGTTTGCCACGCCGCTCATCGATTCGCAGTTCTATCTCTATTTCGTCATGCTGCTGTCGCTGTTCATGCTCATCCTCTTCAACGTAGAGGTGAAAAAGAGCCTCTGGGACGTGCATAACCCGCGTTCGGAAAAGGCGGAGAAGCCCGCGAACGGATCGGAAAGCGGCAGGACGCCCGCAGACGTGGAGCGCTGCATCTCCGACATCATCAAGGCGCTGCAAAACATGTCCAAAAACAACGTGGGGGCGCTGATCATCCTCTCCAAGGGCAATCTGCCCAAGCAGGTGCTGCAAAGCGGCGTCATGCTGGACGCGGAGATCTCCACCCAACTCATCGAAGGGATTTTCTTCCCCAAGGCCCCCCTGCACGACGGGGCGATGATCATCCGCGGGCACAAGATCCAGGCGGCGGGCTGCTTTCTGCCCCTGACCCAGAAGACGAGCTATCCCAAGGAATTCGGCACCCGTCACCGCGCCGGCATCGGCATCACGGAGGTCGCCAACGTCGTGTCTCTGGTCGTCTCCGAAGAGACGGGCATCATCTCCGTCATCAAGCAGGGGAACGTGCAGCGGTATGCCGATTACGACATTTTGCAGAGCGCGCTGCGCGATTATTATTGGCAGGAACTTCCGCTGTCCGACAGGAAGGACAGGCGCATTTCGGGCTGAACCGGGGAGGAAAATACCGTGAACGGTTTTGCGAAATTTCTTAAAAACGTATTCGTCCGCAAGCTGTGGATAAAACTCATTTCCGCGGCGCTTGCGGTGCTCGTCGTCATCTTCCTCAACATCTGAGCGCAAGCGGGGCGCGCACGCCGCGCGGCAGACGGCGCATATGGATAAAGAGAGAGGCGCCCGGAGGGCGCCGGGAGATTTTATGGACATCAAGGTATGCAAATTCGGCGGCACGTCCATGGCGGACGGCAATATCATGCGCCGCGCGGCAGACATCGTCCGCGCCGATCCGCAGCGCCGCTACGTCGTCGTTTCCGCCCCCGGAAAGCGGTTCGGCGGGGACGTGAAGATCACCGATCTCCTCTATCGCTGTCACGATCTCGCCTCTTCGGGAGAGGATTTCGGCGAGATCTTTTCCCGCGTCCGCGCCCGGTTCGAGGGGATCGAAAAGGAGATCGGCAAAGACGTCGGCATGCGCGGGGAACTCGACCGCATCGAAAAGGAGATCCGCGCGGGGGCGGGCAGGGATTACTGCGCTTCCCGCGGGGAATATCTCGCCGCGCGCGTCATGTCCGCCCTGCTCGGCTGGCCGTTCGTGGACGCGAAGGACGTCGTCTTTTTTTCGGCGGAGGGCACGCTGGACGACGAGTCGTACATAAAGGCCGCGGCGGCGCTCCGCAGGTACCCGAACGCGGTCATTCCCGGCTTTTACGGGTCGGGCGCGGACGGAAAGATAAAGACCTTTTCCCGGGGCGGAAGCGATATTTCCGGCTCGGTCGTGGCGCGGGCGGTGCGCGCCTCCCTGTACGAAAACTGGACGGACGTCAGCGGCTTTTTCGCCTGCGATCCGCGCATCGTCTCTTCGCCCGAGTGCATCCGCGAAGTGTCCTATCAGGAACTGAGGGAACTTTCCTACATGGGCGCGAACGTCCTGCACAGCGAATCCATCTTCCCCGTGCGCAGCGCGGGCATTCCCATCCGCATCTGCAACACCTTCCGCCCGGAGGACGAAGGGACGCTCATCGTCTCTTCGGCGCGCCGCAGCCGGAGCGGGGGCGCCGTCACGGGCATCGCGGGAAAGAAGGATTTCACCGTCATCTTTCTCGAAAAATCCATGATGAACGGGGAGATCGGCTTCGCGGAAAAGGTGCTGGGCATCCTCAGCCGCTACGGCGTCTCCTTCGAACATCTGCCCACGGGCATCGACACCCTCTCCATCGTCATCGACGACAAATATCTCGCGGGCGGGGTGCTGGAAAAGATCGTTTCGGACATCCGCGCGGAGGTCAGACCCGATTCGGTGCGCACCCATGAGGGGATCGCGCTCGTGGCGACGGTGGGGCACGGGATGGCGAACGCCGTCGGCACCGCCGCCCGGCTGTTCAGGTCCCTTTCGGACGCGGGGATCAACGTCATCATGATCGACCAGGGCTCCAGCGAGCTGAACATCATCGTCGGGGTGGACAACGCCGACTGCGCCGACTGCATCCGCGCCGTCTACCGGGAATTTTTCAGGGCATAGTAATGCGGCAGCCGCAGCCCTGCCCCCTTCGTTTCGGATAAAATCCGCCGTTTTTCCGCAAGATATCAAAAGGCGGAAGTTTGCGGCGGAAACCGGAAAGCAAAGAGTGTCTATGGAAAAACTGCTCAAAAAGAAAGCGCTGTATGCGCTGTTATACGCCGTGACGGCGGCGCTTTTCGAAATCATCTCCTTCGCCGTGATGGGCATGGGGGTGATTCCGTCCTATTGGGGCATCGATCTCGCCTTTATCCTGGGCATCGCGCTGCTCATTTTCATCGTCCCCTCCGAGACCGCGTCCATCGCGATCAACGGAGTTCTGCTCTTCATCCAGCTCGTCGTCTGCTTTATCAACGAAGCTCTGTACAGCATGAGCGGCATGGTGTTCAGCCTGAACATGCTCAATCTCGCCAAGGAAGTGGGGGGCGTGTTCAATTCCGAATTCGTGAACTGGTGGCTTTTGGCGGGGCTGCTCCTCTTATACGCCGCGGAGATGACGGGGATGATTCTGCTCCGCCGCTTTATCCATACCCCCCGCGTCCGGTTTGCGAAAAACGCCGTCATTCTGCTTCTCGTCTGCTGTATCATCGGGGAGAACGCGGCGCTCATCCTCTACCAGGCGACCGTCGGTTCCTTCCGCGGCACGGGGATCTCGGACGAGCTTGCCGATTACAACAACGACGAACTGCTGTACACGACGCAGTTCATCCCCGCCAAGGCGCTGAAAAAGTTCGGCTTTTTCGGCTTCTATTTCATGAACATATCCAACGCGATCGGCTCTCTTTTCGGCGGGGACGAGCCTTCGGAAGAGCGGCTGGAACTGTCCGCTTTGGACAGCTATTTTGCGGAAGGGGAGATGAGTTCGTCCGCCTACGGCGACAATATCTATACGGGTACGCTGGAAGGCAAGAACATCGTGCTCATCGTCATCGAGTCGGGGGAATGGTACGGCATCAACGAAGAATATACCCCCACCCTGTACGAGATGGCGACGGAGGGGATCGCCTTTACCGAATATTACGCGCGGGACAAGACCAACCATTCGGAGGCGCTCTCCGTCCTCGGCAGCTATCCCGTCAACAGCGATCCCGCGACGAGACTGCAGGATTCCGATCTCGCCTTCACCCTGCCCAACCTCTTGGGGGCGGCGGGCTATACCTCCAACTATTTCCACGCCAACACGCGCAGCTTTTACAACCGCGACGTGACCTACGGGGCGGGGGGCGTATTCGGATTCGATACGGCGCATTTTCTCGACGATATGCCCGCTCTGGACAACTGCGACGAGGACGGGACGATCGTCAAGGACGGATTTTACGATTTCGACAAGGACGCGCAGGTGACGGAAAATTATTTCCCCGAATACACCTATAAGGCGGAGGGGGACGGGGCGTTCTTCTCCATGCAGATGACCCTCTCCTCCCACGGCGGTTACGACGACCTCATCGAAAACGGCGACTATCCCTTCGAGACCTATCCGGACATGACGGAAGAGGAGCGCGCGGAGGCGAGAGAGCGCTTTTCCGAAGAATGTACGGTCAAGGGCTTCGAGAAATATTACGAGATCATCGACGACTATCCGCAGACCTTCGTGGCGGACAAGGGGATTTTTCTGGACACGGATCCCGGGACGTCGCCCTATTCGGAGGAGGAGCTCTGGAACATATACCTGCGTTACAAGCGGTATCAGGCGGGGCTGATGGATCTGGACGAAGCGGTCAATTCCCTCGTGTACGACCTCGAAAGGACGGGGCAGCTGGACGATACGGCGTTCTTCTTCTATGCCGACCATTCGGCGTATTATCACAATCAGAATTATATCCTCAAAGGGGTGCCGGAAGGGGAGCCCTGGAACACCGCCCTCTACAATCTGCCCTGTTTCCTCTGGTATGGCGGCAGCATGGACTGCAAGGTGTCTGCGGACGGCTTTTACGAAGGGTACCACGCGATGGATTTCACCGCCTCCGAGAACACGGACAGCCCCTTGCAGGGCGGGCGCACGGTGGATAAATTCGCCTGTACTTTCGACGTGATGCCCACCCTTCTGCATCTCGTCGGTTTCGATTATAACCTCAACCTCTTCCAGGGGGTGAGCATGCTTTCCGATCGGACAAGCGTGTTCGTCAGCCGGGAATCGGGCATCTTCACGAACGATATTTATTACGACGGCATCACCGTCTCCGTGAAGGAGGCGGACGGCAGCTGGACGCAGTACGACTACGAAAGCACCCTCTATTCGGAGGAGGGATTCCCCGAAAACGTGACGGAGTTTTTGAAGGACAGCCTGCAATATTACGGCAAGCAGGAGATGCTGGAAGAGATGTACCGGCTGGATTATTTCTCCAAGCGCCCGATTTTCGGAAACGTCGTCAAGGACGGGCAGGTATTCCGCTACGTCCGCCTGCCCTGAAAGGAGAGAAGGATGAAGAAACGGGAAAACGGGCGGGAAGAGGACGAATTTTTCATGCGGCGGGCGATCGCGCTCGCGAAATCGGCGGCGGAGCGCGGAAACGAGCCTTTCGGCGCCCTGCTCGTCCGCGGCGGACGCATCGTCTGCGAACGGGAGAACGAGATTTACACCGCGCACGATTTCACCCGTCATGCGGAAGTCGGACTCATCGAAAAATTCTGCGCGGAGACGGGCATTGCCGATCTCGGGGGATATACCCTCTATTCCAGCTGCGAGCCGTGTTGCATGTGCTGCGGCGCCATGGTATGGGCAAAGCTGGGGCGGCTCGTTTACGGCGCGTCGGACAGGGATCTGTGCGCCCTGCTCGGCGAAGAGGGGTGCGATTGCTGCGGCACGGTGTTCCGGGGCATGGGAAGAGGGCCGGAGACGCTGGGCGGCGTCCTTCGGGAGGAGAGTCTGGACGTGCTGCGGGCGTATTTTGCCCGGCGGACGAAAAATTGAACGGGCGGGCATCGCCGGAACGGCGCGCCGCGCCCGAACGGAGTTTTCAGACGAAATTTTTTGGGAGGTTTTTTCCATGAATACATATAAAGTGCAACTCAAAGACAATTATGACGTGGAAGGGGGCGAACTGGAATTTCTGCTCGCCGACGCCCCCTATGACCAGCCCGCGCCCGAGTGGCGGCGTCCCATGGTCGTCGTCGTTCCCGGCGGCGGGTACTGGATGGTCAGCAAGAGAGAAGGCGTGCCCGTCGCCAGCCGTTTCTTCGCAAAGGGGTACCAGGTATGCGTTCTCACCTATCTCTGCAACCCCGACGGGGTACGTTATCCCGAACAGCTCGCCGAGGTCGCCGCAGCGGTCGATTACGTGAAGAAAAACGCGGAGAAGATGCACGTCAATCCGGACGAGATCTTCGTCGTGGGCTTTTCCGCGGGCGGGCATCTGACCGCCGATCTCGCCGTCGAATGGCAGTGCGTGAAGCAGAAGACGGGAATGGATCTCGACTGCCGTCCCAGGGCGGTGGGACTCGCCTATCCCGTCATTTCCCATAAGACGTGCCATGCGGATTCCTATAAAAATCTGCTCGACGGATACACGGAGGAGGCGAAGGCGGAGCTCGAAAAGGAGCTTTCGCTCGAAGACCGGGTCACGGAGGACACGCCGCCCGCGTTTTTGTGGACGACGGTGGAGGACAGCTGCGTGCCGCCCGAAAACACTCTGCTTTTTGCCCTTTCGCTGCAAAGAAACAAGATCCCCTACGAACTGCACGTTTATCCGAAGGGGGATCACGGCGCGTCCACCTGCGATTGGGAGATAAATCCCGCCTGCGCGCCGTTTATGCGCAAGAACGCGCAATGGACAAGCGACTGCGCTGATTTCTTCCGCTCCTATTGCGTGGAAAAGTTCTGATTTAATAGTTTGGTTGGCAAGTAAACGGACTTTAAGAATAGTAAGCAAAATGTGTAAAACAAAGCGGAGCTTAAAAGGCTCCGCTTTGTTTTATTGAAGATAAACGTAATATAAATATAATAAACTTTATTTCCCTTATAAAGAGAAAAAACTTAATATTATGACAAGAAAAAAGCTTTACATTTCCACTTAAAAGTGATAGTATATGTGCAAGTTAACTAAACTTGGAGAAAAAAAATGAAAACTAATAGGTCTTTATCAGATATTTGCAAAGAATGTCTTAGCGCTCGAATCCAAAGATATATAGACAAACGGAAAGAAGAGTGCAGATACAATCAGGCAAAATTTGCAAAAGAGGTTATGGAAAAATTGGGATACGCAGGACACGAGACTGAGTCGACTAAATCGACTAAAAATGTTTACAAATGGCTTAATAAAGAAGCGTTTCCGAATATACCTACACTTGTTGCAATTTCAAGAGTTATCGGTTGTACGTTAGACGAACTATTTACGGAAGCAGTCGAAACGGAATCGCCTTTGAGGAATTTAACGGAAGAAGAGAAAAATGTTTTAATCGATCTTATAGAAGCGAGGATTGTCGGCAAGAGTGAAAGTATTGCTTTTTCCGATTCGTTATATACAATATCGGATCAAGAAGATGAGGACGCGAAAAAAAATGTTGGTACAATAGAAAACCCTTTTCAAGACGGCGAGTTTATCTATTCGTCCGTATATCTTCCGTATAAGTTTGAAAATGGAGACAAGAAAAGATTTTTTGATGCACCTGAAAAATTATATAAAAGAGAAGAAATCGTATCTTTATATAAACAACTTACAGAAGATGCGTTCAGGGCGGATGTGTTAAAGAGTTTTGGAAAGTCGTTACTCGGTAAAAATTTAACTGAGGACAGACGAAAAAAGGCGGAAGATGTATTCCCTTTGATGTTGAGTGTGATGGTCCAAGAGGGTTATGGAAACAAAAGTATTTGTTATGATGGTACAGGCATTTATTATGAAAAAATGGAATCCGTTTGGGCTGAAACAGGGAGATATGATATAAATAATGTGATTTATTTTGAGGAGGTTTCGACAGGAGAAATCGAAAATGAACTTGACTTCTTCGGTGGAACCAATAAAGCACGAGATTATCTTTATAAAAACTTTTTTATTAAAAAGGATTATTATAAAGCCACATTTTCTTCATTACTTGAAAAGGGGCTTATTGAGCCTATAGCGGATGATATAAAAAAGTATTCGGATGAAATTACTATGAAGGCGAAACGAGGCATACAGTTTACGAGATTCATGGATTTTGAAGGCGATCAACCCATAGGCGATTATACTTTGGAATGTTTCAAATTTAATTTTAAGATTTGCTTGCCGAAAAAAATAGTTCATCAAATTCTAATCGAAAATTACGAAAAAACATTAAAAGGAGAATTTTAATGAATACCAAGTATCTTTTGTCGGCGCATGCTTTGAAGCGATTGAAAGAAAGGCTAAAAATCAAAAATCGCCGAAGAGCTTACCACGAGGTAAGAAATGCATATAATAGGGGCGTAGAGATACACTGTATGCGGGAGCAAAATGTATATTGTATATTCTTCAATCAAACTATTTATGTATTTTGCAATTTTTCCTATAAACATATTGAAACTGTTTTATTGATAACTGTTTATAGGGATGTAAATAATTTTTATTCGTCATTTATTAAATATTGGAGGTAAATTTATTCATGGCAAAAGCGCATTTTTTTAATTTTGTTGGCGGAGATGCATTGTCGCGTATGGGAGCGACTTGGTTTGTTTCTTATGCTTACTATTGTGAGGTCGATCCGCAACATATGGCTTGGAAAAATGTAAAGACGTATCCAATGAGAAGAAATATTTATTTTACAACAAAGGAACATCATATTTTTTGGCTTACTCAAGTTTTGGACATGGAAGATAAAAGATTGAATACAAACAACTTGAAATTAATGGCTGGCGAGACAAAGCGCATGGCAAGAGAAATTTTGAAAAAGAAGAATGAACTTTAATTTGGGTATATTTAATTGAAAACATCCCCTTCAATAGGCGAAGGGGATGTTTTTTCCGATGAGCTCGGCGGGGGGCGGGGCGTCCGTCGCCACGCAGTCGAAGGCGTCCAGCGATTGGAAACGATAGGTGCCCGACGCGGAAAATTTCCCCGAATCGACGACGAGCACCCGCTTCGCGCTCCGCTCGAACGCCGCCCGCTTGATCTCCTTCTGGTCGAGCGAGCGCTCGAACGCCTCTCCGCCGACGACGGCGGCGCAGGAGGCGAGCATGAGGTCGAAGGAAAAATCGGCGAGTTGGCGCACCGTCCAGCTCCCCGTCGCGGAATTGGTGTTCGCCTGCACGCTTCCCCCCAGCAGGATGAGGTTGACGCCCGCCTTCTGCGCCAGCTGCATGGCGGTCTGCAAATTGTTGGTCACCACCGTCCTGTGCGAGAGGTCCAGGCGGGCGGCGAGGGCGAGCGCTGTGGAGGAACTGTCCACGAAAAGGCTGCGGAAGGGGATGCCCGCGAGCCTTTTCAGCGCGTTGGTGGCGGCGCGTTCCTTTTCCCTGGCGTTCTTGTTCATGCGCACGAAAATGGACACCTCTTCGGCGTTTTCGGGCAGAATCGCCCCGCCGTGGCTGCGTTCGATCAGCCCGAGTTTCTGCATTTCGTTCAGATCCCGCCGCACCGTCGCCTCGCTGACGTACAGCGCCGCGGCGAGATCCCGCACAAACGCCGTCTTGCGCTCTTTCAGATATTCCAGAATTTTGTTCTGCCGTTCGCTCGTGAGCATTTTCTTTCCTCTTGCGCGTTTTTGATTGTTTCTGCTCATATTATACGCCTGAAAAACTTTTTTGTCAATCTTCCGGACACATATAGACAAGAAGAAAAAAGTGTGGTATAATAAAACGGACGCGGACGGGCGGAAAGGAGGGCGAAGCATGAAAAATTATTATCTGGCGATCGACATCGGGGCGTCTTCGGGGCGGCACATTCTGGGTCATCTCGAAGGGGGCAGGCTGATCGCGGAGGAAATTTACCGCTTTTCCAACGGTCCGGAAACGCGGACGGACGCCTCCGGCAGGCATCTGGTATGGAACGCCGACCGGCTGTTCGGCGAGATCCTGGCGGGTCTGAAAAAGGCGGGAGAAGCGGGAAAAATCCCCCTTTCCGTCGGCGTGGACACCTGGGGGGTGGATTACGTCCTTCTGGATAAGGACGATCTGCCCATCGGCGGGGTGTACTGCTATCGGGACGGCAGGACGAAGGACGCCATTCCCGCCGTACACGAGCGGCTGTCCTATGCGGAGCTGTATTCCAGAACGGGTATCCAGCACCAGCCTTTCAACACCGTCTATCAGCTCTTCGACGACGTGCAGAGCGGTCGGATGCGGGGGGCGAAGAGCTTCCTCATGCTCCCCGATTATTTCCACTTCCGCTTAACGGGCAAAAAGAGGCGGGAATACACGGACGCGACGACGACGGGAATGGTCAATGCCCGCACCCATGTATGGGACGAAGACATTCTGGACGCGCTCGGATACGACAGATCGCTGTTCGGGGAACTGTCGCAGCCGGGCACGGAGACGGGGGCGTTTTCGGAGGAAGTAGCTTCTGCGGTCGGGTACAGATCGAAGGTCGTCCTGCCCGCGACGCACGACACGGCGAGCGCGGTGCTCGCGGCGCCCCTGCGCGGCAGGACGCCGTATATTTCCAGCGGCACCTGGTCGCTGCTCGGCGTGGAGAGGGGGAGCGCGGACACTTCGGAAAAGGCGCGCCTGCTCGACTATTCCAACGAAGGGAGCGTGGACGGCAATTTCCGCCTGCAAAAGAACATCATGGGGCTGTGGATGATCCAGCAGGTGCGGCACGAACTCGGCGACAAATACGGCTTTGCCGAACTCGCGGAGATGGCGCGGCAAAACGGGATCGCCGACGCCGTGGACGTCAACGACCAGAGATTTCTCGCCCCCGAGAGCATGACGGACGAGATCGACAAAGCGGTGGGCAGGCGGCTTTCCGTCGGCGAGCGGGCGTACTGCATTTTCAACAGCCTCGCCAAGAGTTATGCCGAAAGCCTGTCCGCGCTGGAAGCGCTGACGGGGGAGAGGTACGACACCCTCAACATCATCGGCGGCGGCAGCAAAAACGAATTTCTCAACGAGCTGACGGCGAAATACACGGGCAAAAAGATCGTCGCCGGCCCCGCGGAGGGGACGGCGCTCGGCAACATACTGATGCAGATGGCGGGCGCGGGCGAGATATGCTCGGTCGCCGAAGGCAGGGAGATCATCCGGAATTCCTTCGACATCCGGGAACTCTGACTTTTTCCGGCGCGGACGGGCGCCGGCGGAAAGATAAAAAAACGGACAAAAAACCAAACGGAAAAAAGGAGATTCAAGGCATGTCCAGGTACGAAGAAGCGAAAAAGATGTATGCCGCATACGGCATCGATACGGACGCGGCGATCGCGAAACTCAAAGAGATCCCCGTCAGCGTGCATTGCTGGCAGGGGGACGACGTCATCGGTTTCGACGGCAGCGATTCCCTCGACGGCGGCATTCAGACGACGGGCAATTATCCCGGCAAAGCGGTGGGCTTCGAACAGCTCAAAGCGGACATCAGAGAGGCGTTTTCCCTGATGCCGGGCAAGAAGCGGCTGAACCTGCACGCGAGTTACGCCGTTCTCGGCGCGGACAAGGGCAAGGTGGACAGGGACGCATATACATATAAGTATTTCGAGCCCTGGGTGGCGTTTGCCAAGGAACTCGGGCTTGCGGGCATCGACTTCAACCCGACTTTCTTCGCCCATCCCAGGATGAAGGACGGGCTTTCCCTGTCCTCCCCCGACGAAGAGACGCGCGCGTTCTGGATCAATCACGGCAGAGCCTGCCTGAAAATCGCGGCGGAGATGGGCAGGGCGATGGGCAGCCCCTGTTTCGTCAATATCTGGATCCCCGACGGGTACAAGGACATCCCCGCGGACAGACTTTCGCCCCGCCTGCGCCTGAAAGATTCCCTCGACAAAATTCTCGAAGGGTACGACAAAAAATGGGTGATCGTCGGCGTCGAGAGCAAGGTGTTCGGCATCGGCCTGGAAAGCTATACGGTGGGCAGCAACGAATTCTATCAGAATTACGCCGCCAAGGCGGGCATCTGCTGCCTTCTGGACACGGGGCACTATCATCCGACGGAGGTCGTCTCCGATAAAATCCCCGCCCTTCTCGCCTTTTACGACAAGGTGGCGCTGCACGTCTCCCGCCCCGTGCGCTGGGACAGCGACCACGTGGTCATCCTGGACGACGAACTCAAAGAGATCGCCAAGGAGATCGTGCGCAACGACGCAACGGACAAGGTCATCATCGGGCTGGACTATTTCGACGCCTCCATCAACCGCATCGGCGCCTGGGTGACGGGGGTGCGGTCGATGCAGAAGGCGCTGCTCTACGCCCTGCTCCTGCCCAACGCGGAGATGAAAGCTTTGCAGGATAAGGCGAATTTCGGCAAGCTCATGTACCTGAACGAGCTGTTCAAGACCATGCCCTTGGGGGATGTCTGGAACGAATATCTCGCAAAGCAGGGGCTTTCGGACGAGTGGTACGGCGAAGCCGAACGCTATGAAAGGGAAGTGCTTTCCGGGCGCGCCTGACTGCCCGGCGGCTTAGAAGATACACGGAGAAAAAACGAAAAAAGGAGTGTACCATTATGGGATTTATGGACGATCTGAAAAAGACGGCGGGCAAGCTCGCCCGCAAGAACATTTTCGACGCGCCTTTCGTGCGGGAGATGTGCCGCACGACCGCCAACATGTATCGTCTCGGCTGGGACGAGCGCAACGGCGGCAACATCAGCTGTCTTCTGGACGAAAAGGAAGTGGGGGAATATCTCGACCTCAACGAGGTCATCCGCACCATCCCCACCGGATTCGACGCGGCTCCGCTCATCGGGAAGATCTTCATCGTGACGGGCACGGGCAAATATTTCAAGAACGTGGAATTTGACCCCGAAACCAATCTCGGCATCATCCGCATCGCCAAAGACGGCACCACGGCGGAACTTTTGTGGGGGTATAAGGACGGCGGCAGATTCACCTCCGAGTTGCCCGCCCACCTCATGAGCCATATTTCCCGCCTGTCCGTCGATCCCCAAAACCGCATCGTCATGCACTCGCATCCGACGTACACGATCGCGATGAACACCGTCTGCCCCGTGGACGAAAAGGAATTTACGCACAGGCTCTGGCAGTCGAACACCGAGGCGATCGTCGTGTTCCCCGACGGCGTCGGCATGCTGCCCTGCATGGTGTGCGGCACCAACGAGATCGGCGAAGCGACGGCGGAGAAGATGAAAAAATTCCGCCTGGTCGTCTGGACCAATCACGGCATTTACGGCGCGGGCAGGGACATGGACGAAGCGTTCGGCCTGATCGAGACGGTGGAAAAGACGGCGCAGATCTATATGCTGGCGCTGGGGCATGCCGTCAACGTCATCCCCGACGAGACCCTTCGGGGGCTTGCGAAACGGTTCGACGTCACCCCGCTCGAAGGAGTTCTGCGGTAAAGGCGGGGCGCGGCAGATGGAACGGTATGCCTGGAAGGCGGCGATCCGCCCCGGAAAACGGGCGGAGTATATCCGCCGCCACGACGAGATCTGGCAGGAGATGAAAGACGTCCTGAAAGGGGCGGGCATCTGCAATTATTCCATATGGATTTCAGGCGACGAGGTTTTCGGCTATTACGAGTGCGAAAAGGGCGCGGCGTACGCCGCCGAAATGCAGGCGGAAAGCCCCGTCGTAGAAAGGTGGAACGAATATATGGCGGACGTCCTCGATATGGGCAGGGATGAGGAGACGGGCGCTCAGCCCCGGCTCTGCGAAGTATTTTATCTCCCCTGACGGCGGAATTTTTTCCGGAAGGGGAAAAGGCGCGGCTGCCGGATAAAAATCGGAAAAAATCGGATAAAATAAATAAAAAGGAGATAAAAACAATGGCAAGAATCGTACTCAACGAAACCAGTTACCACGGAGCGGGCTGCATCCGGGAGATCCCCGGCGAGATCAGGGGCAGGGGACTGAAAAAGGCGTTCGTCTGCTCCGATCCCGACCTCGTGAAGTTCGGCGTCACCAAGAAGGTGCTCGACATTCTCGACGGCGCGGGCATTCCCTATACGCTGTATTCGGAAATCAAGCCCAATCCCACCATCGAGAACGTGCAGACGGGCGTGGCGGCGTTCAGGCAAAGCGGCGCCGACTGTCTCGTGGCGATCGGCGGCGGCTCGTCGATGGACACCGCCAAGGCGATCGGCATCATCATCGCCAACCCCGAATTTGAGGACGTGCGCTCTCTCGAAGGGGTGGCGCCCACCAAGAAACCTTCCGTTCCCATCATCGCGGTGCCCACCACGGCGGGGACGGCGGCGGAAGTCACCATCAACTACGTCATCACCGATGTCCAGAAAAAGCGCAAGTTCGTCTGCGTGGACGTTCACGACATCCCCGTCGTCGCGGTCGTCGATCCCGAAATGATGTCCACGATGCCCAAGGGGCTCACCGCCGCCACGGGCATGGACGCGCTCACCCACGCGATCGAAGGCTATATCACCAAGGGCGCCTGGGAGATGACGGATATGTTCCACCTGAAGGCGATCGAGATCATCGCCAAGTCCCTGCGCGGCGCGGTGGCGAACACCAAAGAGGGCAGGGAAGGCATGGCGCTCGGACAGTATATCGCGGGCATGGGCTTCTCCAACGTCGGTCTGGGCATCGTCCATTCGATGGCGCACGCGCTCGGAGCCGTGTACGACACCCCGCACGGCGTCGCCAACGCCATCCTGCTGCCCACCGTCATGGAATACAACGCCGAAGCGACGGGCGAGAAGTACCGCGACATCGCCAAGGCGATGGGCGTCGAAGGCACCGAAAAGATGACCCAGGCGGAGTACCGCAAAGCCGCCGTGGACGCCGTCCGTCAGCTCTCCAAGGACGTCGGCATCCCGCAGGATCTCAAAGCCATCGTCAAAGACGAAGACGTGGACTTTTTGGCGCAGTCCGCCATGGACGACGCCTGCCGTCCCGGCAACCCCAAAGATCCCACGCTGGAGGACATCAAGGCCCTCTATCGTTCTCTCATGTAATTTTCTTCCCTTTCGGGACAGCCCGGCGGAAATTCCGCCGGGCTGTTTTGATAAACGGGCGTTTGCAAACGCCTTTTGCAGGTGCTTGACAACGGCGATCGGATGGTATATAATGGTATATAATAAACATACGGCGGACGGAGCGCCGCCGAAAGGGAGGGGTTTCGTGGACAGACAAGCGTTGCCGGAACGGTT
>DVGN01000094.1 GCA_018712725.1 Candidatus Scatosoma pullicola | reverse complement strand
TCGGCTTTGCGGCTTCTTCGGGTCATGTACTTCTGTGTACACTCCCCTCAGACTTCCGCAGCCTTCGCGCATAACTTGTATCTACGCGTTTTAACGGTGACCTTTCTGGTTTGATCGGGCGAAACGCGTATATATGTCGTTCTGCTTTGTCGGGCTTGCGTTTTTGCTTGGTCACTTACGTCTAAGTAAGCTCCCTGCGCAAAATCCGCGCCCTTCGCGTCTTGCTTGTATCTCCGCGTTTTAACGGTGACCGTTTCGCACGGAACGGGCGAAACGCGATACGGCGCAATACTTTGTCGCCCTTGCGTTTTGCCCTCTCCCCCTGCCTCCCCTTATGGTAAGGGGAGGTGGTGCGAAGCACCGGAGGGGATAAGAAAGTCCGCTATCGATATAATAAATCAAAAACCGAACAGACAATCCCTCAGTCTGCCTATGGCAGCCAGCTCCCTTTGCACAAGGGGGCCAAGGGGCGACAGTTTCCTTGCATATGGGAGCGAAGATATAGGTCGCCGCTTCCCGAAAAAAGTCGGGGAGGCGGACGAGAGAGGGCAGTGTACAAAAGTCCCCGGAGGGAGGGGCTTTTTTTGTGTTGTCGGGGGACAGATTTTGTTGATTTTTGACAGTCGGACAAAAAATCGGGGCGGAAGGGAGGGGAAAATAGGCAAATTGCCAAAAAAATTTTGAAATTTTACAAAAATTTTTCAAAAGGGTATGGACAAAAACGTTTTTATGTGGTAAACTATGGGAAAAACATATATAGAAGAACATCGGCGGGGAGCGGCAAAGAGAAAAAGAGAGAAACTCTCCGCAAAGGGAATCGATATATAATCATACGAGACGGCGGGCGGGTCGGTGTTTCCGCGCGCCGCGAAACGAGGTGAAAGAAAATGGAAAAAATCGGAATTATCGACCTTGGGTCCAATTCGGCGAGGCTGGTCATCGTCAATCTGTTTACGGAAGGGCATTTCATGGTGGTGGACGAGCTGAAAGAGAGCGTCCGCCTCGGTCAGGATATGGACAGGGACGGCTTTTTGAAGCCCCAGCGGGTGGCGGAGACCATCCGCACTTTGCGCATGTTCAAGCGCCTCTGCGACGCGTCGGGCGTCAACCGGATCATCGCGGTCGCCACCGCGGCGGTGCGCCGCGCCAAAAATCAGCGCTCTTTTCTCGACGAGATCCAGGCGACCTGCAACATCCGCCTGCGCGTGCTCTCCGAAGAGGAGGAGGCGACGCTCGTCTACCGCGGCGTCATCAACACGATGGACATCCCCAAGGGGCTGATCCTGGAAATCGGCGGCGGCAGCACCAAGATCGTGTATTATAACCGCCGCAACATGCTCGGCTATGCGACGCTGCCCTTCGGCGCGGTCACGCTGACCGACCTGTTCGCGGGCGACTGCACCCCCGAAGAGGCGGCGGCGAAGATAGAGGAGTTCTTTACCGAACAGCTCAAAAAACAGCCCTGGCTGAAAGAAGTCGACCCCGAAGCGCAGATGATCGGCGTGGGCGGCTCCTTCCGCAATCTGTTCAAGATCAGCAAGCTCGTCAAGAAATATCCCCTCGACACGGTGCACAACTACCACATCACCGTGGAGGACTTCACCAGCATTTACGACATGATCAAGGTGCTGGACATCGACAAGCGCAAGAAGATCCGCGGCCTTTCGCCCGCCCGTGCGGACATCATGCCCGCCGCGATGGCGATCGTCAAATCCTTCGTCAGCTACATGAACATCGAAAAATTCACGATCGGCGGGGCGGGGCTGAGAGAGGGCATCATGTTCAATCAGGCGGTGCCCATGACCATCGAAAAGCCCATTTCCGACGTTCTGAGTTACAGCCTGGAAACGCTGGTGCGCTATTACGACTGCGACCCCAAACACGTCTCCCACGTCGTGCATCTGTCCATACAGCTGTTCAAGCAGCTGCGCGTTCTGCACAAGTTCTCGCGGCAGTACCTCAAAGTGCTGAAAATCGCCGCCAGCCTGCACGACTGCGGCATGCGCATCAAATTTTACAACCATCAGAAACACAGCTGTTACATGATCCTCAATTCCTCCATCTACGGCGCGACGCACAGGGAGATCGTGCTGGCGGCGTTCGTCGCCTGCTGCCACAAGAAGGAGGACATCTCCCTCGCCGACTGGGCGAAGTACAAGGACATCGTGCTCGAAGAGGATCTCGACGCGGTGAAGAAGCTGGGCGTTCTGCTCCGCATCGCCGAGAGCCTGGACAGGAGCGCCTCCGGGCTGGTGAGCGGCATCAACTGCGACGTCCTGGGCGACTCCGTCATCATGAAGACGGAGGTCACGGGGGACGCCTCTCTGGAGATCCGCGACGCCTCCCGCGCCAACGGCGAGTTCAAACGGGCGTTCCGGAAAAATCTGGAGATCCTGTAAGCGATGTGCCGGCGCCGCTTCCCGCGGGAAGCGGCGCCGCCCGATATTCTCCGCTTTGCTTTGCGGTTTGCCCTTTGCGGCGGGCGGCGGGCGGCGGGCGGGCATATTTCGGGGCGTAGGTTCGATAACGGGGGGGAGTTGAGAAAGGAGAGGGCATGCGGCTGGTTCTGGCGAGCGCTTCCCCGCGGCGGCGGGAGCTTCTGAAAGAGATTTGTCCGGAATTCGATGTCATACCCGCGCGCGGCGAAGAGCGCGCGGATTTTTCCCGTTCCCCCGGGGAGATCGTCTCCGCCCTTGCCGCCCGCAAAGCGGAGGAGATCGCCGCGCTGCCCGTCGCTTACGGGGCGGCGGTTCTGGGCGCGGACACCATCGTGTATTTCCGCGGCGAAGTTTTGGGCAAGCCGAAGGACGCGGCGGACGCCGGGAGGATGCTGTCTTTGCTGTCGGGCAGAACGCACGAAGTGTTTACGGGCGTGGCGCTCTGCATGGGCGGCGGGACGCATACGGCGTTTGCCCGCACCGAAGTGACCTTCCTGCCCCTGAAAAAGGACTTTATCCGCGCCTACGTCGCGTCGGGTTCGCCCATGGACAAGGCGGGGGCGTACGGGATCCAGGACGGCGGGCTGGTGGAAAAAATTTCGGGGAGCTATTCCAACGTGGTGGGACTGCCGCTCGAACTTTGCGGAGCGATGCTCAAAGAGTTCGGCATTATTCCGCGATAGTCAAAACCCTGTCCCGTTGTTTTTATGACGGAGGCGGGGGAAACCGGGCGGGACAATCCCTCGGTCAGCCATTCGGCTGACAGCTCCCTTTGCACAAGGGAGCCATGGTTTGGGGCGCTGCACCGCCAGCCTCTTTGCGAAAGGGAGCCAAATATAGATCTTTCCCATATAGAGAGCGGCGCGAAGCTCTACCTCATGCCTCCCCTTATGGTAAGGGCGTGTCGCCCCACCACCATGCCTCCCCTTATGGTAAGGGGAGGTGTCACGAAGTGACGGAGGGGATAAGGGTAAATCTGCAAAAAGTACATCGGGAAAGCCGTGAAAACAGACGGCAATATCACAAAAATCCGGTTCACATCAAAAAAAGGAGAAGGCCATGGTAAAACTTGCGATCGATCTCGGCTCGTCCGTGACAAAAATTTACCGCGCGGACGCCGGCAGCGGCATCGTGCTTGCCGAGCCTTCCTGCGTCGCCGTCAGCAGTCCCGACCGGGAGGTCAAGGCGATCGGCAAAGACGCCAAAAAACTCGTCGGCAAGACCGCCGAATACACCGAGATCGTCTTTCCCGTCTACGAAGGGGAGATCGCGGACATGCGGCTCGCCGTCGTCATGCTCAAAGAATTTCTCTCCCGCATCGGCATCCGCGCGGGGCGGGCGTTTGCGCTCTTTTCCGTGCCCTGTGGCGCGTCGGCGGAGCTGATCGCCGATTATGCCGCTCTCGCGGAGGAATGCGGCCTGAAACGGCTGTGCTTCGTGGAGGCGTCCTATTTGGCGGCGCTGGGCGCGGACGCCGTTTTAAGCGAATCCAACCCCGTTTTCTGCCTCGACATCGGCGGCGGCGTCACCAATGCCGCGGTGCTGTCCCTGGACGGGGTCATCGCGGGGCTGTCGATGAACATCGGCGGCAACAACATGGACGCCAACATCATCGACCGCATCGAAAAATGCAAGGGGCTGCACATCGGCGCCCTCACCGCCGAGCGGGTGAAAAACGAGATCGGGTCGCTCGCCACGGGCGCGCGGGGGACGACGGTGGCGGAGGGGAGTCTCGTGGGGGCGATGCGCCCCGGCTCGGCGTCCGTCCGCGCCGAAGAGATCGAGCCCTGCATCCGCACTTATATCGATAAGATTCTGGAATATGCCATGCTGGTTCTGGAAAAGCTGCCCGCCGAAGTGGCGGCGGCGGTCAACGGCAACGGCGTGTATCTGTCGGGCGGCGTGGCGAAGATCTCTTTCGTGCCCGAATATATCGGCAAAAAGCTGGACATGCGGGTGCATGTCTGCGACGAACCGCAGTTCGCGGTGGTCACGGGCGGCGGCGTCGCCGTGCGGGACGAACGCCTGATGAGCAAGATCTGCCGCACGGAGGAATGACTTTTTATCGGCTTGTCTTTGCCGGCTGCGGCGGGACGGGATTCGGGGGAAGGAAAAGGCATAAATATTTCTTATAGAGAAAAACCGACGGGCGCCCTGCGGCGCGCCGTCGGCATTTTTTCAAACAAACGGAAGCCGGACAGCCAATCCCTCAGTCTGCCATACGGCAGCCAGCTCCCTTTACACAAGGGAGCCGGGAATATGGGGCATGCGCAGACAGCTCCCTTTGCTCAAGGGGGCAAATAGAAAACCGCCCCTTGTGGTAGGGGGAGCGGCGCGCCGCCACTTCATGCCTCCTTATGGTAAGTTGCGGTGTCTCGCTCCTCTCATGCCTCCTTATGGTAAGTTGCGGTGTCTCGTTCCTCTCATGCCTCCCCTTATGGTAAGGGGAGGTGTCACGAAGTGACGGAGGGGATAAGAAAGTCGGATTCCGATAAAACAAATAGAACGCTGCTATAAATCCGCAAAAAGGGAGTCACTTGTTATGCGCTTTTTGCCCTTGTAAAAAATAGAAACAAGGTGAAACGAGCGGCAACGCCGCGAGAGACAAACCGGCAGTCAGCCGTATGGCGTGTCGAAGGTAGGAGTTCTGTATAAATCCTTCCGCAGACTCTCGTTAAATTTTTTCGGGGAAAAAATTTAACGAAACGGAGATGTAAGGGGAGGTGGTGCGCAGCACCGAAGGGGATAAGAAGTTCGGTTTTTGATAAGAAAAAATCGAAACGTCAAAATCAATCCGCAAAAAAGGCAGGGGCGGAGATTTTGGTTGACTTTCCGGTCTCAAAGGGATATAATGATCCTATCCATCCGCCGAAGCGGGGAAAGGAGGCGCGGTTATGCCCGATCGGCAGCCCTATGAAGACATCGCAAGGACGTATTTTTCCTTTCTTTTCGACGCCGGGTTTTCCTATCGGTATACCTATGACAAGGGCTCCGATTCCTCCTGCGTCTATATCATGCGCTTTGAAAAGGGGCGGGATTTTATCGACCTTCGCACCCTTTCCGGCGGCGGCGAACGTAATTTCGTCGTCTTTTCGGGCGGACAGTACCTCTTTCCCGACCTCTGCCGCCGTCATAAAAAAGAGGCGCGCGCGTTTCGCGTGAAACATTTTTTTCGCAAGCCGACCGAAGAGGAACTGTTCGCTTTGGAAGCGGATCTTCTCCGCGCGGAGATCGCAGACGGCAAGCTGTTCGGGATTCCCTTGAACTGACGGCCGGAACGGCATTTTTGTTTTATATGATTTTGTCCTGCCCGGACGGGCGGGACTTTTTTATACAGCTGTTGACTTTTGACGGAGAATATGATATAATGCGGATAGTAAGCGATAAAACGGGAGGAAAGAAAGATGAAAAAGATATTGTCGGCGGTATTGTCCGCGTTGTTTGTTCTGACCGCGGCGGCGGGATTTGCCGCGTGCGGAGAGAAGGGCGGGGAGAATGCGATCACGCCGGAGACGGCGCATTGCGCCACGCAGGGGCGGGACACGAACGAGGTGACGGAAGTCGTATGCGACCATTGCGGCATGACGCTGTATACGGGGAAAGCGGAATACGAATTGTCCGAAAACCGCCGATATTATAAAATCGTCTTAAAAAAAGCGGAAGGAGAAGCGGTATTGCCCGCCTTTTACAAGGCGCGGGGAGATGCGGAGTACCTGCCCGTATTGGAGGCGAGCGTCGCGGGGGAAGAAATGACGGGGGTGGAGTTCGCGTCCAACATCGAGGATATTACCATCGATTACAAGGCGGTGCTGCTGGAAGAAATTTCCGTGGCGGAGGGAAACGCCTATTATAAGAGCGTGGACGGAGTGCTGTTCAATGAAACGGGGGAGAGACTGCTTGCCTATCCCGCGGGGCGGCCGGCGGAGAGATATGAAGTGCCGGCGGGGGTAAAGGAGATTGCGGAAAATGCGTTTAACAGAAGTCAGAAGTTGCAGGAATTGGCGCTGCCGTCCGGTCTTGAAAAGATCTGTCAAAATGCCTTTTACGCTTCGAAGATCCGCTCTGTGACGGGGACATTCGAAGAGCTGGAAACAAGGGCATTTTCCGGCTGCGGGGAGTTGGAATCCGTCCCCGCCATGCCGGAGGTGATCGCCGAGTATGCCTTTTACGGCTGTTCCGGGTTGCAAACCGTCGATTTCGGCAGGACAAAGACGATCGGAGAAGGTGCGTTTTCCCGTAGCGGACTTTTGTCCGTCGAATTTTCCGCCGCGCTGGAAGAGATCGCGGGAAGCGCTTTTGCATATTGCGATTTGCTGCAAACCGTCGATCTGTCCGCGGCGACGTCCCTGCGCGCGAGCGAAGGATTTCCCGATTGTACGGCGCTTTCGGAAGTCAGGCTGCCCGAGGGGCTGGAAACGGTCGGGGGATTTTCAGGTTGCACCTCGCTCCGCTTCGTCGAACTTCCGGACAGCGTGCGGATTATCGGTCCCGGCGCGTTCAACGATTCGGGACTGACGTCGATCGACCTTCCCGACGGATTGGAAGAGATCGGGAAGTTTGCGTTTTCCGGTTGCGAAAATCTGGAGAGAGTCGAACTGCCCGACAGATTGGAAGAGATCGGGGAGTCTGCGTTTTCCGGCTGCGACGGCATGACGGGGGTCATCGTCCTTCCCGATTTGGTGCAGAGCGTCGGAAGTTTTGCGTTTTCCGGCTGCAAAAATTTGAAGGGCATTTTCATTCCCGGGTCGGTGGCGGAAATGGGGAAAATGGTGTTCAACGATTGGACGGAGGAGCAGGCGATCTATATCGCCGCGTCGGAGCGGCCCGCGGGTTGGGACAAAGATTGGAAAGACGATTGGTATTACTTCGACGCGGCGGTGTATTGGAACTGCGATGGCCCGCAAATACCCCTCGTGCCCGCGAACACACACTGCCTTACCGGGGATAGCAGAATTTGCGATCATTGCGATGAGTTTCTGTACGACACGCACGAGGTGGAGGCAAAATACATACTCTCCGAAGACCGTCAATCTTACAGATTGGAAATGGAGGTGGATAGTTCGCCGTATTATTCAGGGGAAAGAGTGATTTTGCCCGCCTTTTATCGGGAGGGGGAGGATGCGGAGTATCTGCCCGTCGTTTCGGCGCACATTTCGGGCGAGGAAGTAATTTCGGCGGAGCTTCCGCAGACTCTGCAGGAAATTTCCGTCGATTCCGGTTCGGGCTTACAGACAATTACTGTGGCGAGGGGGAGCCGCTTTTTTAAGGACATAGACGGGGTGTTGTTCGACGCGACGGGAGAAACGTTGATCCTTTATCCCGAAGGGAGGAGGGATGAGAAATACGAAGTGCCGGCGGGGGTGAAAGAGATCGGGGAAGGCGCGTTTTCCGGCAACGACTTTTTGCAGGAGGTGGTTTTGCCGTCCGGCCTGGAAAAGATCGGCGCAAGCGCTTTCAGCTATTCGGGGCGGCTCCGTTCGGTGACGGGGGCGTTCGCGGAAGTGTGCGCGGGGGCGTTTTACGGCTGTCAGAGCTTGGAATCCGTCCCCGCCATGCCGGAAACGATCTACGCGAGTACCTTTGACGGCTGCTCCAATCTGAAAAACGTCGATTTCAGCCGGACAAAGACGATCGGGGCGTATGCGTTCCGGAATTGTGTCGAGCTGAAAGAAGCGGACTTGTCGGGGGTGCGGACGATCGGGAATTATGCGTTTTACGAGTGTTCCGCTTTGGAGAGCGCCACCCTTTCGGACGGCCTGCAATCGATCGGCGAGGGCGTATTTTCGGACTGTCTCAGGCTGAAAAGCGTCGGGATTCCCGACGGCGTAAAGACGATAGGGGATTATGCGTTTTACAGGTGTTTCGCTTTGGAGAGCGTCGCCCTTCCGGACGGTCTGCAATCGATCGGGCGCAATGCGTTCGAAAAATGCTCCGCGCTGAAAAGCGTTATTTTCCCCGACGGCGTAAAGATGATCGGAGAGTACGCGTTTTCGGGGTGCAGCTCCTTAAAGAACGTTATTTTTTCGGGTATTGCGGAAACGGGGGAGTACGTCTTTTCGGAATGCGGCGCTCTGACGGACGTCGTTTTTGTCGACGGCATGAAGGAGATCTCGCCTTATAGCTTCCGATCCTGCGTCTCTTTGAAGAGCGTCGCCCTTCCGGAGGGGGTGGAAAGAATAGAGAAAGGCGCGTTTTCCGGTTGTATTGCGCTGGAAAGCGTCGGGTTTTCCGGCAGCGTAAAGATGATCGGAATCAATGCGTTCTACGATTGTTCCGCTTTGAAGAGCATCGTGTTTCCCGACGGCCTGGAAGAAGTCGGTGAACAGGCATTTTGGGGGTGCTCTGCGCTGAAAAGCGTCGGATTTCCCGACGGCGTAAAGACGATCGGCAGGAGGGCGTTTTCGGAGTGCGTCGCGCTGGAGAGCGTCACCCTTCCCGACAGCGTAAAAACAATCGGGGATTATGCGTTTTACAGATGTGTCGCTTTGGAGAGCGCCGACACGTCGGCAGCGTCGGTCGGGCAGTATGCGTTCTGGCGGTGCATCGCGCTTAAAAAGGCGGACTTGTCGGGGGTGCAGACGATCGGGGATTATGTGTTTTATGAGTGTTCCGCGCTGGAAAGCGTCGAACTTTCGGGCGGTCTGCAATCGATCGGCGAGAGGGCGTTTGACGGTTGTTGTGCGTTGAAGAGCATCGTCATTCCCGAATCGGTGACGGACGTGGGTTCTTTCGCGTTCGACGGTTGGACGAAAGAGCAGACGATTTATGTCGCCGCGGAAGAAAAGCCCGCCGGATGGGATGAGGGTTGGAACAATTATTCGGAAGCGGCCGTGGTTTGGGGGTATAAAGGATAAAATGCGGGGGCAGGGATTTGACGAATAAGGAGAAAGGTAAATGAAAAAATTTGCGGCGGCGGCGATGGTCGCCTGCATGGGCGCCATGTTTTTGGCGGTGGGGATCGTGTTTCTGTTGCGGGATTCGGATTTTCGCGAAAAGGGGGTAAAGGCGGACGCCGTCATCGTGCGCATAGACAGCGATTACGACAGGCACCGCGAAAAATATGAGCATGAAGTATATGTGGAATATGCCGTAGGGCAGACCGTCTATACGGAAAGGCTGGGGTATTATTCGTCCGGAATGGACGTCGGGGAAGTCGTGCCCATTCTGTATATGCCCGGCGCGCCCGGCGAGATCGTCTATGCGGGCACGGGGAGTATCGTTCTGCCTTCCGTGTTCTGCGCCGCGGGCGGCATTCTCGCAGGCGTCGGCGCTTTTGTGGCGCTGCGCGGGACGGGAAAGGGGTTCCGGCTGAAAAGGCTGAAAGAGGAGGGGCGGCAGGTGTCCGCCGTCGTGAAGCGGATCGAATATAACGCCGCGGTTTATGTATTCGGGAAACATCCCGCCGTACTCGTCTGCGCCGATCAAGAGGGCAGGGAGTACCGCGCGAAAATTATGCACGGCAGACTGTCCGTTTTGCAGCCGGGCGATCCGATCGCGGTGTACATAGATCGGGCGGATCCCGAAAAATACGCGGTCGACGCCGACGGGGCAGTCGCGGCAAAGACGGGGGAATGAAAATCCGGGGAGATAGGGAGAAATTTATGGGCGCAAACCTGTGGTTTGCTTGGTGGGGAAGGGTTGCGCCTGACGGAGTTTGATTGCCTGCGGCAATGGGGCGCAAGTCTGACGACTTGCTTAAAGTGGGAAGAGTTGCGCGGCGAAGCCGCGTTTGACCGCTGACGCGGTGAGGGATTGCGGGCTCCGCCCTGCACCCGCAAGAGGCAATGCCTCTTGACTCCAAGTCGGCGCAAAACTTTGTTTTGCTTAAAGTGGGAACAGGTACGCCTGCGGCGCTGACCGCCGGCGCGGTGAGGGATAGTTGCGCCCGGCGCAAGGGTGTCTTTAATCTGTATATAAAAAAAGGAGAGGTATTCCGCTACCTCTCCCTTTTTTCGGTGGCGGGCTATATCGCCCGCAGATTGCGGCGGCGCAGGAAGTCCGCAATCAGCGCCGCGTCCCGCGAGGCGCGGGGATTGAGGACCCGGAAATCTTTAAGCCCCAGCGCCGCTTCCCGGTGACCCCCTTCCAGCGCGAAATCCGCATACAGCGGCCTGTCGTGCCGGGTGTACGAGCAGATCAGCGTCCCCACGCTCCCCTCCGGCAGCCCCTCCCGCCGATGGCTGTCCGTCGTGAGTACGATGAGGTCCATCTCTTCCGCCAGCATGTTGTCTATGTATTTGTCCATTCTTCCTCCTTTTGTGCCCGCCGCGGCACTCTTCCCGCCTTCGGGGCGTCCCCCTTTTGCAGGTACCGATAGTATACCACGCTTTTCGAAAAATACAAGAGTTTACTGACACCTTTTTTTCGGGTTTTCGGAAAAAATTTTTTCATCGCGTACCTGCCCCCGTCCTTTTTCCTCGTTTTCACCGAAATTTTTCCTTCAAACGGTTTACAAACGGAAAATTTTGTGATATAATTATAATCGGTATAAAAAGGGCTTTCGCACAGGCCGTACCGGAGGAGGCGGGAAAGCCGTCCGGGAAGGCGGAGGCGTACGGGGACGGGGCATTGCCCGCCGGAAGCATCCGGAAGCGGATTTTATGCCGCAAATTGGTACAGAATAAACCGTATAAGGAGATTAACCGATATGACCAACATGACCAACAACAAGAAAGTGTTGAAGTTCGTCGAGGACAGCGCGGCGCTCGCCTGCCCGGACAAGATCGTCTGGATCGACGGCAGCGAAGCGCAGCGGGACGCCCTGCGGGCGGAAGCTGTGGCGACGGGCGAGATGATCAAGCTCAACGAAGAGCTGCTTCCCGACTGCTATCTGCACCGGACGGCGGAGAACGACGTCGCCCGCGTGGAGGACAGGACCTTTATCTGCAGCCGCAGGGAAGAGGACGCGATGCCTCATTCCATCGTCAAGTGGATGGATCCCGAAAAGGCGTATAAGATGGCGGCGGATATCGCCCGCGGCAAAATGAAGGGCAGAACGATGTACGTCATTCCCTATTCGATGGGCGTGGTCGGCTCCCCCTTCTCCCGCATCGGCATCGAAGTGACCGACTCCATCTACGTCGTCCTGAACATGGAGATCATGACCCGCGTGGGCAAGGTGTGCCTGGACGAGCTGGGCGAGAACGGCGATTTCGTCAAGGGCTTCCACTGCAAGTGCGACGTCGATCCCGAGAAGCGCTACATCCTGCACTTCCCCGAAGACGATACGATCATTTCCGTCAACTCCGCTTACGGCGGCAACGTGCTTCTGGGCAAGAAGTGCTTCGCGCTGCGCATCGCCACCTATCTCGGCAAGAAAGAGGGCTGGATGGCGGAGCACATGCTCATCCTCGGCTGCAAGCGCCCGCAGGATAAGGAGATCAAGTACGTCGCGGCGGCGTTCCCTTCCGCCTGCGGCAAGACCAATCTCGCCATGCTCATCCCGCCCAAGGAATATCTCGACGCGGGCTATGAGATTCAGACGGTCGGCGACGACATCGCCTGGATCCGCGTGGGCGAGGACGGACGGCTCTGGGCAGCCAACCCCGAAAACGGGTTCTTCGGCGTCGCGCCCGGCACCAACGAGCATTCCAACCCCAACGCGCTGGCGGCGACCAAGAAGGGCACCATCTTCACCAACGTCGCTTATGACCCCGAAAACAACACCGTGTGGTGGGAGAAGCTGACCAAAGAGGCGCCCGCCCACCTCATCGACTGGAAGGGCAATCCCTGGACGCCCGAAACGAACGCGGACGGCAAGCATCCCGCTGCCCATCCCAACTCCCGTTTCACCGCGCCCGCGGAAAACTGCCCCTGCATCTCGCCCGAGTTCAACTCCAAGCAGGGCGTGCCCCTGTCCGCGATCATCTTCGGCGGCAGACGGGCGACGACCACCCCGCTCGTGTATCAGTCCCGCGACTGGAACCACGGCACCTTCGTGGGCACGATCATGTCCTCCGAGACGACGGCGGCGGCGACGGGCGCGGTCGGCGTGCTGCGCCACGACCCGATGGCGATGAAGCCCTTCATGGGCTATTCGGTCGATCAGTACTTCCAGCACTGGATCGACATGGGCAAGAAGGTCCCCGCGGACAAACAGCCCAAGATCTTCAACGTCAACTGGTTCCGTCAGGACGAGAAGGGCGACTTCATGTGGCCGGGCTTCGGCGACAACATGCGGGTGCTCGACTGGATCCTCGACCGCTGCGAAGGCAAAGTGGACGCGCAGGAGACCGCGATCGGCTACGTGCCTTATGCCAAGGACATCAACATCAAGGGCACGGACGTGACCGAAGAGACCCTCGACAAGCTGCTCTACGTCGACAAGGCGCGCTGGGCGGCGGAAGCGGAGGAGATCGGGAAATACTACGACGATAACTTCGGCGACAAACTGCCCAAGGAAATCCGCGAGAATCTCGAGATCCTTAAAAAGAACTGCGCGGAGTAATTTTTTCGAATGCGGCGGGCGGGATGCGGGACGGCATTCCGCCCGTTTTGTCATATGGGCGGTTGCAGTCGGGAAAAACGCGGGGCTGTTTCCGATAAGACAAATCGGAAATCTTGCAGACAATCCCTCAGTCAGCGATGCTGACAGCTCCCTTTGCACAAGGGAGCCAAATAAAGGAACCTCCCCTTATGGTAAGGGGAGGTGGCACGAAGTCACCCAACCATGCCTCCCCTTATGGTAAGGGGAGGTGGTGCGAAGCACCGGAGGGGATAAGAAAGCCGGTTTTCGATACAGCAAATCGAAACGCCGATATAAATTCGCAAAAAGGGCGTCACTTGTTATGCACTTTTTGCCCTTACGAAATGCGGAGCAGTTTCGGGCGTGATTCATCGGACGGATACTGTGTCGCCTTTGCGCAGTCCTTAGGTCATTCATGTACTTTTATGTACACTCCCGTCGGACTTTACGCAGGCTCCTTGTCCCGTCCGCGACTGACACCCGAAACTTCGGCTGTTCCTGCTTATTCGAAGTTCGGGGATAGGAACTTTGCCCCATCGGGGCAAAGAGGGAGGCGCGATTTAGCGGCGTATGCCGCGCACACGCGGTTGTCTCTCCGTTAAATCTTTCCGCAGAATACTCGTTGCATTTTTTCCGCGAAAAAATGCAACGAAACGAAGATGTGAGGAGACAGGGGCGTGACGTCTGTAAAGGAGATAAAAATGACGAAGAGAGAGGACATACGCATCCGCGATCCGTTCATACTGCCGGACGCGGAAAAGGGGATCTATTATTTGTACGGTACCACGGCGCTGGGAGCGGGGATCGCGGCGGGAAATTCCTTTTCCGCCTACACTTCCCGCGATCTCGAAAATTTCGAAGGGCCCTTCGTGGTGTTCGACGGGGCGAAAGCCGGGTTCTGGGCGGACCGCGATTATTGGGCGCCCGAAGTGCATAAGCGGAAGGGGAAATATTACCTCTTCGGCAGCTTCATCGCGCCGGGCAGGCGGCGGGGGACGCAGATCCTGCGCGCGGATTCCCCGCTCGGCCCCTTTCAGCCCTTTACGGACGGGCCTGCCACGCCCGCGGACTGGGAGTGCCTGGACGGCACCCTCTGGGAGGAGGACGGCGTGCCCTATCTCGTGTTCTGCCACGAATGGCTGCAGGTGGAGAACGGGGAAATGTGCGCCCTGCCCCTCTCCGACGACCTGACGCCCGCGGGCGAGCCCTTCCTCCTGTTCCGGGCGGGGGACAACCCCGAAGTCTGCCCCCTCGAAGGGCAGGGGGACAAAAAGTGCATGATCACGGACGGCCCCTTCCTCTTCCGCGAGAAGGGAAAGACGATGATGATCTGGTCGAGTTTCGCGGCGGGCGGGAGATACGCCGTTCTGGAAGCGGAGGCGGATTCGCTCAAAGGCCCCTGGGTGCATAAGGGGAGCCGTTTCCCCTTCGACGGCGGGCATGCGATGCTGTTCGAGGACTTTTCGGGCGCCCGCCGGATCTCCCTGCACATGCCCAACGCCAGCCCCTTCGAGCGCGCCGTCTTCCTGAAATACTGACCTTTCTTTTCGCGCCCGGCGGGATGCCGGAGAAAAAGTTGTTTGAAAAGGCGTTCCGGGGGGTAATAATAATTATATGGAAAAGAATACGGAAAGAACATTGCCAAGAACAAATATATTGTCCATCGTTCCCCTGCGGGGGAAGGTGGCGTTTCCCGGCACCATCATCTCCTTCGAGGTGGGCAGGGACATTACGCTCAAAGCCATCGAGCGCGCCTCCGCCGGCACGGACAGGCTGGTCTTTATCTGCGCCCAGCGGGAGACGGAAAAGGACGAGATCACGGCGGAGGACATCTATTCCGTCGGTACCGTCGCGCGCATCAAACAGGTTTCCCAGCTCCCGGGCGGCACCATCCGGGTCGTCGCGGAGGGGCAGTACCGGGCGCGGGCGCGGGCGATCCGCTTCGAATCGGGCTATTATTACGCGGTGGCGGACGAAATCAAAGCCGTACACGGCGATGAGGTCCTGGAGGAAGCCTATTTCCGCACCGCGCGGGAGATGGTCCGGGACGTGCTGCTCGCCGACGGCAAGATCGGCAAGGATATTTTAGCGCAGCTGGAAGCCTGCACCGACCCCGACGCCTACGTCGACATGACCGTGTCCGCCATGCGGGTGCGGCTGGAAGTCAAGCAGGAAATTCTCGAAGAGGAGTCCGTCGTCGAACGGCTCAAACTGTTCGAGCGCTGCCTCAACGACGAGCTGGAGATCGCCAAGATCGAAAAGAAGATCGCCTCCACCGTGCGGCAGAACATCGACCGCTCGCAGAAGGATTATTTCCTGCGCGAGCAGCTGAAAGCCATCCACGGGGAATTGGGGGACGACGGCAAGGAGACGGACGAATACCGCAACAAAATTCTCGCCAAAAAGCTCCCCGAAGAGGTGGAAAAGAAGTGCCTCAAAGAGCTGGACAGGCTGGATAAAATGCAGGCCACCTCTCCCGAATACACCGTCGTGACGGGGTATCTCGACTGGATTCTCGATCTGCCCTGGAACGAAGAGACCAAGGACACCGAAAAGCTGTCCGACTGCGTCGCCGTGCTCGAAGCCGACCACTACGGCCTGGAAAAGATCAAGGAGCGCATCGCCGAATATCTCGCCGTCCTCAAACTGACGGGGGACATGAAGGCGCCCATCCTCTGTTTCGTGGGGCCTCCCGGCGTCGGCAAGACGAGCATCGCCAAGTCCATCGCCCGCGCTCTGGGGCGCAAATTCGTGCGCATGAGCCTGGGCGGCGTCAAGGACGAAGCGGAGATCCGCGGGCACAGGCGCACCTATGTCGGCGCGATGCCCGGGCGGATCATCTACGCGATGAAGGGGGCGGGGTCGGTCAATCCCGTGTTCCTGCTCGACGAGATCGACAAGATCTCTTCGGACATGCGCGGCGACCCCGCCAGCGCCTTGCTGGAAGTGCTCGACCCCGAGCAGAACTCCACCTTCCGCGACCGCTATCTGGAAGTGCCTTACGACCTCAGCAAGGTGCTGTTCATCACCACCGCCAACACGCTGGACACCATTCCGACGCCCCTGCGCGACAGGATGGAGATCATCGAGCTGTCCGGCTATACCTTGGAGGAAAAAACGGAGATCGCCAAGCGCTACCTCATCCCCAAACAGCTCAAAGCCAACGGTCTGACGGAGGGAAACGCGGAATTTACCGACGACGGCGTGACGTCGGTCGTGGAGGGGTACACCCTCGAAGCGGGCGTGCGTACGCTGGAGCGGACGATCGGCACCGTCTGCCGCAAGATCGCCGTGAAATACGCCGACGACAGGGCGCTGCCCAAGGTGACGGTGGACGCCGCGGAGGTGAAAAAACTGCTCGGCGCACCCCGTTTTCTTCCCGATGAGGGCTTGTCCGAAGAGGAGGTCGGCGCCGTTACGGGGCTCGCCTGGACGGCGGTGGGCGGCACCACGCTCACCGTGGAGGCGACCGTCATGCCCGGCAAGGGCGAAGTGCGCCTGACGGGAAAACTCGGGGACGTCATGAAGGAATCGGCGCTCGCCGCCATCTCCTTCATCCGCGCGCACGCCGAAAAATACGGCATCCCGGAGGAGAAGTTCCAGACTTCGGACATCCACATCCACGTTCCCGAAGGGGCGACCCCCAAGGACGGGCCGAGCGCGGGCGTCACGATCGCCACCGCCATCCTCTCCGCTTTTACGGGCAGACCCGTCCGCAAGGACGTGGCGATGACGGGGGAGATCACCCTGCGCGGGAAGGTGCTTCCCATCGGCGGTCTGAAAGAGAAATCGCTCGCCGCGCGGCGGGTGGGCATCCGCAAGGTCATCATTCCCAAGGACAACCAAAAGGATCTCGAAGAACTGCCCGAAACGGTTAAACGGGACATCGCCTTCTATCCCGTCTCGTCGGCGGACGAAGTGTTTGCCCTTGCCGTGTTGGGCGGGGCGCCGGAAAAGCCCAAGCCCCGCACGCCGCGCAAGAAGGGGCCGGTCATCCCCGTCGGCGGCGATCCCGTATCGCCCGCCGTGCGCTGCGATCGGGCGTGATTCGGGAGCAAAAAACGGATAAAATGAGGCACCCATGGAAGAGACTACCGAAAAAATCGCCCTGCAAAACGCCGTGTTTGTGACGTCGGCGGCGACGGAGAGACAGTTCCTGAAAGGGGACAAACCCATCGTCGCCGTCTGCGGCAAGTCCAACGTGGGGAAAAGTTCCTTCATCAATATGCTCGCCCGCCGCAAAAAGCTGGCGAAGACGAGCCGGGAGCCGGGCAGAACCCGGCTTATCAACTATTTCGATTTCGGGGCGTTTCTGCTCGCCGATCTGCCCGGATACGGGTACGCGCGGGTGTCCGTTTCGGAAAAGAAAAACTGGGCGCGCCTGCTGGACGCCTTTTTCGCGCGGGGTGGGCTGTCCCACGCGATTCTGCTTCTGGACTGCCGCCACGATCCGACGGCGGACGACGTGCAGATGCTCTCCTTTCTGCACGCCAAGGCGGTGCCGTACACCGTCGTTCTGACCAAGGCGGACAAGCTCTCCCGCATGAAGCTGAAAGAGCACATTTCCGCCATCGCCGCCGACCTGTATCTGGGCGCGGGAAATCTCATCGCCACCAGCGCAGAGACGGGGCAGGGGAGAGACGACGTACTGAAAAGGATTCTTTCCGCCCTGGCGGCGGAAGGGGACGGGGCGGCGCGGGAGGGCGCGCGCGCATCCGAAAAAGAGGAAGGGAGTGACTGAAAATGGGTGACTTTTTGGGGACGTGGTACGGACTTGCGATCTTCATCGCCTTCGACGTCGCGGCGGCGGTTGCCGTACTGGCGATCGGCTGGCGGTTTGTATTCAAACGGCTGTTCGACATCTTAGCGTCCGCGCTGTGCATGGTCGTGATGTCCCCCGCCTTTTTAGGCATTTATATCCGGGGCAGAATTTTGCGGCGGCGGACGGGACAGCCCGAAAGCCTGATCGAACGGCGGTTTTTCGTCGGAAAAAAGGGGAAGGCGATCGTCCTGCACGTCTTCCGCACGGACGGAGAGGGGACGGAGAGCTATAACAAAAGCCTTTTGAAAACGGGGCTGTGGCGGCTTCCCTGCCTGTTCGATATTTTCTGCGGGAAGCTGAGTTTCGTCGGCGTGAGAAAGCTCTCTTTCGCGGACGCGGCGTTCCTTTCGGAGACGGAAGAGGGGCGCTTTGCCGTTCGCCCGGGGCTGATCAATCCGCTGGCGGCGGACGGAGACGGGGAGACGGACTACGCGGCGATGTTCCGCTCCGACTGCCGCTATGCCCGCCGGGTGGGTCTGTTCCTCGACGTCAGAATTTTCTTTTCCCGCATCGTGCGCGGCATCCGCGGCGAGAAAAAGCGGGATTGGATGGGCGCGACGGAGGATTCGTCGTACGCGGACGCACTGCTCGCGGCGGGGGAGATCTCGCGGGAGGACTACGACGGGGCGGCGGAAAGCGCCCGCGCCGAAGAGGAAGAACTGCGCGCGAAATACGCGCCCGCGCCGCAGGAAAACGCGGAGGACGGCGCGGAGAGCGGGGAGACGGACGGATCGGAGAACGCGGAAACGCCGGACGGCGGGGAAGAGAAAAAAGAGGATTAAAAAAGAAGGAAAAGGGATAAAATTTCCCCCTTCGGCAAAGCGGGATTTGCTCTGCCGAAGGGGGTATTTTTTATGGGTGGAATATAAAAACCGCGGGAATTCCGCCCCTGACTTTACGGGGACTGACGGCGCACCGCTCCGCCCCTGACTTGGCTCCCTTGTGCAAAGGGAGCTGTCAGCGCATGCCCCACATTCCCGGCTCCCTTGTGCAAAGGGAGCCGGCGGCAAAGCCGCCTGAGGGATTGTCTGTTCGGCTTCCGAACTTCTTATCCCCTCCGTCTCGCTCTGCTCGACACCTCCCCTTACCATAAGGGGAGGCATGATTGGTAGCGCGACACCTCCCCCGCCACACCTTGGCTCCCTTGTGCAAAAGTGTTGGCAACGAACGACACCCCCAACCATGGCTCCCTTGTGCAAAGGGAGCTGTCAGCCGAATGGCTGACTG
>DVGN01000093.1 GCA_018712725.1 Candidatus Scatosoma pullicola | reverse complement strand
TTCCAGACGGAAAAGGTAGTTTAAGATGACCCCGTACAAATAGGCGAGACTGCCGTCCGGCGCCCGCTCAGCCGCCATTTCGGGGGAGAGTTCGTAATATTCGATGATGGCGGGCTTTCCGTTTTCCAGGCAGAGCACCCCCACCTTTTCCTCCGGGCGGGTCTTGCAGACCACCTTGGCGCCGCAGTTCGCACCCGAGAGGAGGGTCGCCCCCACGAATACGGGATCGGCGATCCGCTGCAGGACGTTGTCCACGGCGTAGACGTTGACCCATTCGACGCCCCGGCGTTTCAGGTCGGCGGCGAGCCCCGCCTTGGTCAGCGAAGAAAACCAACCGCCGTTGCCGTTGGGGGAAAGGGCGGGCATGTCCCTGTCTTCCAGATAGATCCTGCCCTCAAAATCCACCGCGGGCGCCATGTCCTGCACGAAGAAGAAAACTTCGCTCTCCGGATAACCGAACCAGCCGTTCTCCTTCCAGAACGCCCTGGTCTCCGCGTCGTTTTTCTCGCTCGTCATGATATACAAAGGCACCCAGGAGCCGCACTTTTGTACGACTTCGAGAAGGTTGTGCATCTGGCAGGCGAAGATGGGCAGATGGCGGGTGACGCCGATGTCGTAGGCACCCTTGGGGCCGTCCGCCCCCAATCTCGTCCCCTGCCCGCCCGCGAGCAGCACCGCCGCCACCTTTCCTTCCCGGATCGCGCGGACGCCCGCCTCTTCGAACTGAGCGCGGCGGCGTTCGATTTCGGGCAGGCGCATTCCCGCAATAGGCTCTACCCTGCTCCCCTTGCCGCTCAGATCTTCGGGGTGGGCAAAGGTCTCGGCAAAGCTCCAGTCGATCTGCCCGATCCGGTCGAGCAGGCGGGCTTTGCCCCCTTCGTCCAGATCCCCGTAAAAGCGCAGCAGCTGTTCCTGCCCCTTCTCCCGAAGCAGGCTTTGTATCTCTTCGTAAGTCATCTTTCTCCTCCCCCGGAATCGCCCCCGGATGCTTCCATCCGTTATTGTATCAAAAACGGCGCAAAAAAGCAAGCCCCGAAGGGCTTATCCGCACAAATTTTCCGAAAGGTATTTACTTTTTTCCCGGAATATGCTAAAATGAACGCATGAATATACGTGCATTTTTCAAAAAGATCGCCGAACGCGCCCGCTGCCGGCGGCTCGGGCTGGAATTTCCCCTTTTCTGCAAAGTGCACGGCGTCAGAAAGGGAGACGCGCAGGGGGCTTTGGCACAGAGCCGCGCCGGCGACGAATTGCAGATCGTCCACGTGCCCGTGGAAAATTATCCCTACAACGTCTATGTCTATAACATCGAGCTGAACCGCGTGCTCGGCTATCTGGATAACGGGCTGGCGGAAACGCTGGTGCGCGCCTTCGGACGGGGATTCTGCCGCGACGCCCGCATCGAAGAGATCACGGGCGGTCCGCCCGAATACAAGTATTTCGGCTGCAATCTGCGCATTCTCGACACGATGGCGATGATGGCTCCCTATCTCGATAACTGAATACCTGCCCCCTGTCTTTTCGGACAGGGGCGGCTTTTTCCGGAAATCCCGTCAGTCCTTTTTGGACTCCTTTTCCTTCTTTTCCTCCTCCGTTTCGGGGGGCGGAAGCACGCGGACGACCATGCGGGTGATGCAGCGGTCGGCGACGGAGAGAACGCGGATATTCAGCCGGTCGGTGCTCAGTTCGAAGGTGGAGCCGTCCTCCGGCAGCGTGCCCATCATGCCGCAGACATAGCCGCCGAACGTCTCGAAATTCTCGCTCTCCTCTTCGGGCAGCCTGACGCCGAGCGCTTCCTCCACCTTGTCGATGGGCGCAAGCCCGGTGATCTCCCATTCGTCGTCTCCCGTCTTGCGGATGGTATATTCCGCCTCTTCGTCCTTCTCGGTGAGGTCGCCGACGAGCTGCTCGAGCAGATCGTGCAGGGTGACGATGCCGCTCATGCCGCCATACTCGTCCACGACCACGGCGAAATATTCGCGCGTCATCTTCATCTTGTAAAAGAGGGTGTTGGCGGGGGTGTTTTCCGCGACGAACACCGCGGGCGAAACCGCCCGCTTCATCACGTTTTCGCGGGATTTGTCCTCTAAGCGGAAATAGTCCTTGGTGCAGAGCACCCCGCGCACGTCGTCTATCCCCTTGCCGCAGACGGGATAGTAGGTGTGCCGCGTCTCGTTGATCACCTTTTTCCAGTCTTCGTCCGTCCGGTCGGTGAAGAGCAGGTCGGTATCCTTGCGGTGGGTGCAGACTTCGCCGACGGTGAGTTCCTTGAATTCGAACACATTTTTGATGAATTCGTTCTCTTCCGTGTCGATGGAGCCCTTTTCGCTGCCCGCCTCCGCCATCATCATGATCTCTTCCCCCGTCACCTCTTCCTCTTCTTCGTTGGGGCTGATGCCGAGAAGTTTCAGGACGCCGTTGGCGGATACGGTCAGAAGCCAGACGATGGGCGCAAAGACCACCGCCACGAAACGCAGGATCCCCGAAAGCCCCAGCGCCAGCTTTTCCGAATTTTTCATCGCGATCCGCTTGGGGATGAGTTCGCCGAACACGATGCTGAAATACGCCAGAACGATCGTGATCAGGATGACGCAGACCGAATGGACGACGCTCTGCGGCACGGGGATCCCCGTGCGCATGATGAGTTCCACGAGCGGTTCCGCGAAACTGTCCGCGGCGAACGCGCCGCCCAAAAAGCTCGCTAAGGTGATCGCCACCTGGATGGTGGACAGAAAGCGCGCGGGCTGCGACGTCAGTTTGACGATGCGCTTCGCCCGGCGGTCGCCCTTTTCCGCCATCTTCTGCATTTTGGTCTCGTTGGCGGAAATCACGGCGATCTCCGCGCTCGCGAAGATCCCGTTAAAAAAGATAAGTACGATTTGAAGGATTAAAGCTCCCCACATAAAATTTTTTACTCCTTGTCAGAATTCACAAAATTTCGGCTTTTTCCGGGCCCGAAGGCGCCGAAAAATACAAAAAGGCATAACCCGTATGCGCCCGGCGCACACAAGTTATGCTCAAAGACGAAATCTGTATGAAACGAACATGGGAGTAAACAGCAAATGTGGCTTACTACTGCCGTCTGCGTCCACTTTCTCTCTCCTTTATCAAAGAATTATCAATTATTATTATACTATACGCGCGCCATGCCTGTCAACCGTTATCGGGTGTATTTTGTGAAAAGACCGAAAATTTATCCGCACGCGTTTGCCGCGCGGCAGAGCAATACGGCGCCAAGACAAACATTATTCCGCCCCGGACATATCGAGCAGCATATCGATGATCCTGCCGTTTCCGCTGCCGTTGGGGAGCCATGGTACAAAATAGGGATCGTTGTCGCAATAGCGTTCGCAGACGTAATATTCGGGTATCGCCGCCGGCTGTCCCTCCCGTCGGAAGGTGAAAAACAAATCTCTTTCCCCGCCTGCGGGGATCTCGCAGGTCAGCATGAGCAGCCCCCGCAGATGCCACGGAACCCCTTTGACGTTCCCCTGCCATACGGGATGCAGACTGCCGATCTCCGCCATGCGCAAAACGGCGTTCCCGTCCCGCAGAGATTCCCCGTCGAACCGGAACCCGGCGGGGATAAAACCCCAATTCCGCACGTTGGTGTTGAGATGGGCGTAGCCGTCCGGCTCCGAACCGGTCAGGCGCACCATCTCCCCCGTCCGCGCCAGCAGAGAAATTTTCTGCATGACCGGCTGCGGCGTCCGATTTTTCAGGGTGACCCTGACATACGCCGCCGGGCTGCGTTCCGCCGTGCAGAATGCCTCCATGCGCAGGGAAATCCCCCCGCAGCGACAGGAAAAGGCGTGCACGGGAATGCCGTCTTTGTCCCGCTCGTAGCGAATGCGCTTGAAATCGATCTCTTCGAATGTCTCGCCGAGCAGAAGTTTGACCGCCGAAGCCGTATATAGCCATGGCCATGTATCTGTCGAAACGGGCTCGAACAGGATTTTTCCGTCCGGCCACATCGTCACCACTTCCTCTGCACGGGGCGGGTGCAGATACCTTTTTACCGTAAAAGGACGTTCCCAACGCGCTTTTTCGCCGATATAGACATAACTCACCGCCGTTTTCCTCCCGGATTTACAGATGTCTTTATTTTACACGCCGGAACGCCTGTTGTCCATAGCAAAAACGGCGCAAAGCATATCTTTTTCGGATTCAAAAAAGACGGTTCTTTTCCGGAAAGCGGGGGGAATATTGCCAGCCACGCTCTCCCGCCATGTCAATGGCGGCGTCCGCTCATTTTAAAAGCAAGGGATTGCGTATTTCTTCGATAACGGCTTCGCCCGTAACGGACTTTTCCTCCATGAAAGGCAGTTTCTTCCCTATCCATAACGAATGCGGTCCTGCTTCCGGCGTCAGAAAACGGATATATCTTTCCGCGCTTTCCCCAAAGCGCAAATCATCTCTGCCGATCGGACGGATTCCGCCCGGAAGACGGGAGAATCCTGCCGCATATTTCCGATCAGCCGAGTTCGGTTTTCGCCCGTTTTATCTCTTCCGTCAGACTGTCGATTTTCCCCTTCAGGGCGCTTTCCTTCCCGACGATCCCGTCATATTTTTCCCGTACCTCTTCGTATGCCGGGTCTTTGATGCTCTCCTTCGTATCGCCGACCGCGATCGCCTCCGTTATGCCGCTGACGAATGCGCCCAAAAACGCCGCGACGACGCCGGCGACGGGTGTGCCGATCACGATGAAAATCACCTTGAGCGCGGTATGCCAGGAATCCAGGACGGAAGAAAGCGCAAACACGAGAGCAAAGACCAGCATGACGACCCCCGCCGTTATGAAACTTACCCTCATTCCCCAGCGGTCGAACCCGTCGCTCTTTTTCTTTCTCTTTTCCGTCTTTTCCTCGTAAGCCGCTTTCTTCGCTTCGTAGTCCGGCTGTATCTTCTCTTTTTCTTTCGACAATTCGTACAGTTCTTTTTGTATATCCCCGATCTTTGCCGTACATTCCTCAATGGTTTTTCTCGCCGCCGTGACCCGCCTGTTTCTCGCTTCGAGACGCTCCTTCTCCCGCTGTTCCCGCTCCTTTTTCTCTTGCTCCGCCTTCCGCCGGCGCTCTGCCTCTTCCGCCTCTCTCTTCTGTTTGTCCAGCAGGCGAAGTCTCTCTTCTTCCGCCTTCTTCGCCCGTTCTTCCGCCTCTTTGCGCCGGCGCTCTTCTTCGCGCAATGCCGCGGCATGCTCCGCGCGCCTACGCTCGTATGCGGCGTATTCCTCGTCCGCCCCGCCGAATTGCTCGTCTTTGAGGATCTGCGCCGCCACGCGGATCTGACCTTCGATCGCAGCCCCTTCCAAAAGGGTATAATTTTTAGAAGCGACGCGGATAAGGCCTATGTATCCGCGCGGATCCTCCGGTCTCTCGTCCGTCATCTCGTTGCAGACCGCCTCCGCCTCCGAATATTTCCCCCGGATACACAGCGAGCGCGCCTTGGCGAATTTCTGCTGAAACAGCGCCTCTTCCTCCTCCTGTTTTTCGAGCAGCGCGTCGATCCCGCTTTCGATGTCCGCAAGATCGCCGATACCGCCCGCCCCGCCCGCTTCCGCGGCGGTCTCTTCCGCCCGAACGGCGTCCAGCCTGCACCCGCATTCGGGGCAAAACAGCGTTCCCGCTTCGACGCGGGCGCCGCATTCGGGGCAAAACGCCCCTTTTTCCGTCTCGTGCTGCGCGACGCTGCAGCCGCATTTGGTACAAAATTTGACAGCATCCTGTAATTGAGCTCCGCATTCAGGGCAAATTTTCATGACATGACCTCCCGTTTATTTTCCCGGCGATACGTTCAGATAATCGCTTAAAGCGCCGACGACCCTTTCCAGTGCCGACGACGCGCCTTCGTTGAGCGCTTCCGTCTCCCGGCAGAGCGCCTCCGCCTGTCCGATGCAGGTTTCCGCCTTGCGCAGATCCGCCTGCAAAAACTCCAGATCGTGTTCCAGACCGCACAGCTTCTGATATACTTTTTCCGAAACGGCGGACGCCGCGGCGCATTGCGACGCCGCGCGATCCGCCTGTTGTTTCAGCTGCGCATACTGCGGATTGGGTTCCTCCGTCGTCTTTGTTCCGCCGTTTTCCGTCCTCTGCGTCCGGGAGACGGTCTTGTCCGTCCGCGAAAGCTCCGATTCCAGCCCCGCCCGCGCGTTTGCATACGCGCTCTTTTTGCCGCGCGCCTGCGCCAGAAGCCCGCGGGCGGAGGCGACGCACTCTTCGTATGCGCGCACCTTCCCGGCGATCTCCGCGCGCGCGTCCCGAAGCAGCTGCAAAAGATACCGGAAGTCCTCCGCCGATCTCTGCGCGAAATCGCCGACTTTTTCCCGAAAGCGCGCGACGGCCTGCATGCGGGCGTCCGCTTTGTAACTCACAGCGCCGCCACCTCCCTCTGCAATCCGTTCAGCTCCCGGTCTTCCCGCTCCGCGTCGTACATCGCGGCGTGGGAACAGGCGCGTTCCGCCTCCGTGACGCAATATACGAGCTCGTCCGCCTTCCGGGCGACGGGCGACGTATAGCGGAAAAAGGACTCTGCCACATCGTCCCGCCAGCCGTCGGAAGAGGCGTACTCTCCGGACAGGCAGTCCGAGACCTCCTTCGCCTCCCGCTGTATCTGCAAGGCAATGCCGACCGCCTTTCTGATCTCTTCCATGTCCTCACCTCTCAAAGCCGCAGTTCAGATATTCCTCCGCCCCTTTTTCCAGCCGCGACAGGAATTTTACGAGTTTTTCGATCGTCCGCTCCGCGTCGGTCAGGCGCCGCTGCACCCCGCCCACGATTTTTTCCGCTTCGCGGAAATTGACGTCGTCGAACTCCCGGTTGCAGCGGACGAGATTGGAACGGATCGCCGCCGCTGCCTGTTCCAGCCTGCGCACCCTGTTTTTCAGCGACTGCGCCTGCGCGGAAAAGACCGCGGGGGAGACCCGGATATATTCTTCCTCAGCCATCGATCAGCTCCTTCCACCTCTTTTCCAGCTCGTTGGCGCAGTAATCGAGTTCGGAAGTGCCCGCGATCAGATTGTCCGTGAGCTCGGAAATATACCTTTCGTATTTATCGTATTGCGGATCGTTCCACTCGTTCCTCAGCCCGTGCGCTTCGTCCGCCATCTTTTTCCCCTCCCTTCTGACCGCGTCCGCGAAAAAGCGGATATCGCCGACCATCCGTTTGATGACCTCTATGTTTGCCTTTCCCGAATTTGCCATTTTATCTTCTCCTTTACCACTTGCGCCAGACGTGTCTGAGCTTTGCCATAAATTCGTCGGCGGAGCCCAGCAATTCGGCGATCTCCGCCTGCGCGTCGCTCAATACCCGGATATATTTGTCGACGATTTCCTTTGCCCGATCCATGTTCACGGAAGAGAACTCCCGCTCGAAGCCCGCGATGTTGGATCGGATGATCTCCGCCGACTGTTCCAGCCGCCGGCAGGAATCCCGCTCGAACGCCACGCTCTGCCGGATGGCTTCGAGATTTTTGACGTCGTAAGATTGGATGCTGAGATTGAGTTTCACCGCCTTTTTCCTCCCAGAGAATGGATGTATCCGAACGTCTCCTCCGTATCTTCATACTGAAAATAGCGCATTTTCGTGAACGTTCCGTCGCGGGAAAGGAGGATGACGTTTTCTTTTTCGCCGCGCTTTTCCCCGCCGCCCGCCGGCCTGCACGATTCCGCCAGCCGGCTGTTGTACCCCGCGCCCGCAATGCGCCCGAGCGAATCGTCGTAGGGCTCGTGAAAGATCTTGTAATCCGTCCGCTCCACGTCGGCATACGTCCTGTCGAAGATATAGCCGCTCTCCGCCGTGACGATCAGGTAAAAATCGGGAACCTGACCCACCGCTTTGAGCATGTCGTACAGGGTGTCCGCGCCCCTGAGTCCGGAGTCCGCGGACAAAAACAGGGAGCGGGGATCGACGTAGCCCTCCGGCATATCGCCGGCGCCGTCCGAAACGCCCCCGCCGCCGATCGGGCTGTTGGCGACGAAATCGCGGACGGTGGACAGGGAGCGGATCGCCACGAAATACGGCCGATAGGAAGCCCGCCGGTCCTCTTCACGGCGCTTGAATTCGCCGTGCGCCTCTTGCAGGAGTTCGCCGTATTGCTTTGGCGAAAAGCATTTCACGTCGGGGTGCCCGCCGAAATATTCCTCCACCCTGCCCGAGCCGGAGGCGTCGAGCAGCCTGACCTCCCCGCCGCAGCGGAGGGCGCCGATCAGGAGGGAGATGAACAGATCGGTCTGCACCCGCTCGTCCTTGCCGACCACGAGCATGGAATGATGATACCTGTCGAAGGGCAGCCGGACGGGCTGTTGGAAAAAGAAATCCTCCCCGACGGGAATTTCGCAGTCGTCCGCGCCGAACACGGCGTATTTTTCCGCCGCCTCCCGGATCGTGAGCGGATCGGTCACGCCGACCACCTTCACGTCGACGGGATAATCCCGCCACTTGTTGCGTATCGCCGCGGAATAGACCTCTTCGCGGTTGTCGTGATAGGCGATGCGGACTTTGCGGCAGGTGACCCCTTCGTTGTGGCTGACGAGCGCCACGCCCGGCCGGTCGCATTCGACCTGAATGGTCCTGGCATCGCGGGGATTGATGACGTTTTCCGCGTCGGCGGGAGAGACGGAGAAACAGAATCTGCCGGGGACGAATTTGCAAAGCCGCGTGCTCATCGCCCTGTCCACGCTCTGCGAAGCGAACACGAGATGGATGCCGGCGGAACGCCCCATGCGCGCGATGTCCTCGCACATGGCCGCCAGCTTTTCCGACCTGCCGCGCACGCCGTTCGATTCGTCCTGAAAGAGCTTCTGGATCTCGTCGATGATAATGACGATCCGGGGGAAGTACTCCGCGCCCGCGCGCTTTTTCGCGTATTCCCGATTGTAGGTCACGAGATCGCGGTACCCAGCCGCCGAAAAGGCCTTATTGCGCCGCGCGCGCTCGTTTTCGAGCATCTGGAGGATGATTTCCGCCTCTTCCAGCCGGCTGTTTTCGGCGAGGATGCGGACGTGCGGGATCGCCCCCTTTCCGCCCGGGCGGAACTGCCCCGCCGAAACGCCGTCCTTGAAGTCGATGAGGTAAAATTGCAGGTCGTCCGGCGAATATTTCATGCCGCCGTTGTAGATCATGCTTTCGATGAGGGAGGATTTGCCCATCTTGGGCGCGCCGAGCAAAAGGTAGGAGATGGGTTTGTCCTTTTCGTCGCCCGCCACCGCGAATTCCAGCGAATAGACTTCGTTGTCGATGATGCCGACGGGGATGGAAATGGTGTTTCCGTCGTCGTCGGGCGCCTTGTCCTCCCTCCCGAAGCCGATGTCCTCATAGAGGAGTTTCCGGCTGTTTTTCTTTTTCACCGTTTCGGCAAAGGGCGCAAGCAAGGCCCTTATCTTTGCTTCCGGAAGGGAAAGCGGTATGCAATTTTCCCCGTTCATCGCAAACCTGCCCCCCTGAAAGACCGAACAGACCTTATCGGCGAAGAGGGCGGGATCGGTCATTTCCTCATCCGAATAGATATTCCGGCGGAGGGTTCTGCCCTTTTGCACGACGACGAAGAACACGCCCGTCTTGCCCCCGTTTTCGAAGAGATAGCGGATATTGCTGCAATTTTCGTAGCCGAACGGATAATGCTGCAGGACGACGAGGACGGGCGGCTGTACGGACATCGGATTTTTCGCGTTATACTCGCAGATGTCCCGCATGCCCGCGCTGTTCAGGAGGTTCGCCCGGCTCTGGATCTTCTTCCGCAGGGACATCAGCACCTCCGAGACCCGGTATTCGAATCCCCGCGCTCCGTCGTCCTCTATCTGGCGCATCCCGTCGAAGAAAATCCCCTTCTCCGCGCTCCGTTCCAGCGCGAACAGAAAGTTGTCCATGTCCCGGTTCGCCTCTTCCGAACAGTATAAAATCTGTTTGTCGAGAGCGGGATAGGCGTACAGAAACTGCACGATGAGGGCGCGCAAAAAGTCCACGCCGTCGGCGATCTCCCCGTCCTCCAGCCGGACGACGAGCGGACCGTCGTCGGACAGGCGCCACTTTCGGGGAATGAGCATCCCGCCCGCCTCCGCGGCGCAGACGGGAAGGGAGACGGGCGCGGCGTAATCCGCCGCCACCGACATCCCGTCAAAGCGGAATCTCCTCTCCGCGCTTTCCAGCGCTCCCCTTTGGGCGTCCAGCTCCCTTTTCAGCCCGCCGAGTTCGTCCGAAAGCTGCTTTTTCCGCTTTTCCAAAGACGCACGGAGTTCCGCCGCCCGCTGTTTCTCCTCCCGGAAATAGGCGTCGTAAAAGGCGTCCGCGCCGTCGGAAAGGGCGTACAGGGTGCTCAGCGCCTTTCCGAGCGAGAGCGCGACCGAAGGGGTCACCCCCGTCTGCGAAATCCGGCGCAGGACGGCGACGATCGTCTGTTTCTGCTTCTCCGCGACGGCTTCCGCGTCGTCGGCGCCAAACCGCTCGGGGACGCTCCCCGGCGCCCCGATCCGCCCGCCCGACACGACCAGCTGACCGCGGCTGATTTTCGCCACTTTGAGAAGGAGCGGGGTGACCTGTGCCAGAAAATCCCCGACCTTTTTTTCGACGGACGCAACCCTGCCCCGGGCGTAAGCCGCAACGGCGGCCCCTCCCGTCCGCGAGAGTTCCGCGTCCGTCTTCTCCGCTTCGCCTTCGAGAACGCTGATTTTTTTGATGATTTCTTCTGCGCCGACCATGTTTTTAACTCCGTCCGCCTCCCTTTTTTGATGTTCCGATTTTGTCTTTCCGTTCCGCCGCGCGCCGTTTTACGGATCTACGAAAACAGCCTGCCGAAAAGCCCTCTCTTTCCGCCCGTCACCTTGCAGGTCTTGGGGAAAGCGCCGCGCTCCGGCTTGCAGTTTTGGGGAAGCGCTGCGCTTCTGAGGGCTATGCACCCGGAAAAGGCGCCTTCGCCGATGCCGCTCACCCGCGGGCCGAAGGTCACGTTTCCCAGCGAAGTGCATCCGGAAAACGCCTCGTCCCCGATCGCGGTGATCCCTTCGGGGAGCTCCGTCCGCGCCTCCTGCCCTTTATATTTTTTCAGCGCCCCCTTTTCGACGGCGAAACGACTTGCGAAATATTCCGCGCGGCGGCGCTCTTCCTCCTCTTTGCGGCGCTCGACTTCCGCCGCCTTTTTCTTTTCCTCTTCCTCCGCAAGCCTGCGCGTCTCCTCCGCCCTGCGCCCGATATAGGCGGCAAAATCTTCGTCGAAGGCGTCCGGATCCTCCTTGCCGGAAACCTTTTTCGCCAGGCGGATCGCTTCGTCGATCTCCTTCCCGAACAGCCGCGTATAATTCTCGGACGCGACGCGAATCAGTCCGATATATCCGTTCATATCGTCGGGATTTTCGTCGAGAAGGCCGTTATAGACGGCTTCCGCCTCTTTGTATTTTTCCCGCCGCAGCAGCGCCAGCGCCTCTTTCAGCTTCCGGCCGTATTCCGGACAGAACAGCGCCCCTTCTTCGGGACGGGCGCCGCATTCCGGACAAAATATCCCGCCCGCATGCGCCGCTTCATACTGCGCGAGATTGCAGCCGCATTTCATGCAGAATTTCGCCGTATCTTTTATCGGCGCCCCGCATTGAGGGCAATTTTTCATGTTCCGCCCCCCTTTTTTCATCCGCTTTTGTCCGGCGTCCGCCCGTCCGGGCCCCGGCGCGCTTTCGGGCCGGCAAACACCTTGGGTTATATTTATGCGTCCGCGCGGCGCCGTTTACTCCGTCGACATATATAATAGCACAAAATCGTAAGAATTGCAATCTATTTTGGCAAATTGTATATTCCGGAGCGCCATTATTTTTGTCCCGGAACGCCGCTCCCGCGACTTCCGCCCGGCGGCAGTCCGAGCCAAAAACGTCTTACCGCAGAGATCTGCTGAAACCCCATAGAGGTCCCTTCGGCAGAGTGTCGGGCTTCGCCCGCCGGGAGTACAAAAACCCCGAAGGAAAATCCTTCGGGGGATGGTACACCATCTGATAATAAATCCGAACTTTCGATTTCTTCCAAAGAAATGCGAATTGTGCCGTCCTTTTTGCGTAGAGAGGTCGAGGGTTCGGAATTTTGTTATTCCGAATAAAATCTGCTCTCCGGTAAGAATCGGAGATTTCATTTGTTCTTGTATCAAATCAAGTTCTGAAGTGACGCCCTTTTTGCGGATTGATTTCAGCGCTTTGAATTTGCCGTATCGAAAACCGACCTTCTTATCCCCTCCGTCACTTCGTGACACCTCCCCTTACCATAAGGGGAGGCTCTCTATATTTAGCTCCCTTGTGCAAGGGGAGCTGGCATGCGCGGCACGACTGAGGGATTGTCCCGTTTGGGTTCCGGACGGGACAAAATTCGTCGTCTCAACCCTGCCCCCTGCGTTTTGGCAAAATCGTCACCTGCCGTATTTTTCCGCCAGCCGGCGGAGGCGGTTTGCCTGCGTCGCCCGAAAGTCCTTCGCGGAGAGGCGATAACTCCAATTTAAGGGAGAGAGCAGGGAGGGGCGGTTGATGCGGGCTTCCTCTCCCAAACAGAGGACGTCGTGCATGGGCAGAACGACCGTTTCCGCCGCGGATGCGAACAGCGCCTCCGTCGCCGCCCGGCAAGCCGATTTCGCGTCGCTGCCGTGCCGGTGCACGCCGAGCGCTCTGCACATCCCCTTCAGGTCGGCGTCGAACACCTTCCGCCCGTTCCCGTCCATCCCTTCGATATAGCCGACGAGCGGGGAATTGTCGTGCGTACCCGTATAGGCGACGCAGTTTGCGGGAAAGTTCTGCGGTTTATGCTCGCTGTACGGGTCGCCGTTGAAGCCGAATTCCATCACCTTCATGCCAGGATAGCCCGTTTTGCGCATGAGCGAACGCACCCCGTCGTCGATGGTGCCGAGATCTTCGGCGACGATTTTCGCCCCTTCCAGACCTTGAAAAAGCGCTTCCTTGGGTCCGTCCTCCCACGTTCCCACCCGCGCATCCGCGCTGTCCGCGGGAATCGCATAGAAACGGTCGAAGCCGCGGAAATGGTCGATGCGCACGATGTCGTACAGTTCCAACGCCCGCGCGATGCGCCGCCGCCACCAGCCGTAGCCGTCCGCTTTCATCTTCTCCCAATCGTACACGGGATTGCCCCAGAGCTGCCCGCTGTCCGAAAAGGCATCGGGCGGCACCCCCGCCACCGCCGCGGGATTTCCTTCCCCGTCGAGAAGAAACAGTTCTTTTCCGTGCAGCCACATCTCCGCGCTGTCCGCCGCCACATAGATGGGCATATCCCCCATGATCTCCACGCCGCGGGCGTTCGCATACCCTTTCAGCGCCCGCCATTGTTTCAGAAACGCGTACTGCGTGAACTGCCAGAAGCCGATATCCTCCGCATGTTCCGCCGCAAAGGCGCGGAGGGCGGAAGAATCCCCGTCGCGCAGCGTTCCCCATTCGGCATACGGCTTATAGCCGCAAGCCTCCTTGCACGCCATATAGAGGGCAAAATCGTAAAATTCCCCCTTCGCGCAAAAATCCCGCCAATCCCGAGCGGTCTTGTCCAGCCGGGCATAGGCGCGGCGGAGGACGGCGGCGCGGCGGGAAAACAGCTTCGCGTAATCGACGCGGCGGGCATCCGCCCCCCAATCGGCGTCCGCATACTCTTCCCTTTCGAGCAGCCCCTCCTCTTCGAGCAGGTCGAGATCGATGAAATAGGGATTGAGCGCCCCCGCAGAACAGGACTGATAGGGGCTGTCGCCGTACCCCGTCGGCTGCAAGGGCAGCACCTGCCATATCTTCATGCCCGCCGACGCCAGCCAGTCGACAAAGCCGAACGCGGCTTTTCCCATCGTCCCGATCCCGTAGGGGGAAGGGAGCTGCGAAAGGGGCAATAAAATGCCCGCTCTTTTCTTTCGTTGCATACATGCTCCTTTGTTTTCGTAATTTTTTTGCATTTATCCGCAATTTGCGCAAGGGCGCGCCCGCACGGGCACGCCCTTATACAGCCGTTCGGAACCGCCGTAAAAAACGGCGCGTTTATCCGTTTATCCGTTTTTCTTTTTCTTGGAAATCAGCCGCGATGTGGCTTTGGTGATTTCGACGAAGGGGATGATGGTGATCGCAAGCCCCAGCGCGATGAAGTACTCTTTGGCGCTGATCGCCGCAAACTCGAACGCCGTATTGATGCCGGGGATATAGATGACGGCGAGCGTCGTCAGCAGCGAGAAGAGGAAGGCGCCCCACAGATATTTGTTCTGTTTCTTCATCGAGAAGACCGAATGGCGGATGGAACGCACGTTGAAGGAGTGGAACATCTCGGTCATGGACAGCGTGAGGAAAGCCATCGTCATGCCGTCCGGGCTGAGTTCGCCGATCGTGGAAAGCGCCCAATGCCCCGACTCGATGCCGTGCCCGATCCAATAGGAAAGCAGCGTGATAAAGCCGATGAAAATGCCCTGCAAGACGACGTTCACGCCCACGCCGCCCGCAAAGATGCCCTCTTTATCGTCCCGCGGCTTGCGCTTCATGAGGTCACGCTCCCCCTCTTCCATGCCGAGCGCGAGCGCCGGGAAGGTGTCCGTGATGAGGTTGATCCACAACAGGTGCATGGGCTGCAAAAGGGTGAATCCGAGCATGGTCGCCACGAATACCGCGACGACTTCGGCGAGGTTGCTGGAAAGGAGGAACTGGATGGCCTTGCGGATATTGTCGTAGATCCGCCGCCCTTCGCCCACCGCCGTGACGATGGTGGCGAAATTGTCGTCCTGCAGCACCATGTCCGCCGCCCCTTTGGTGACGTCCGTGCCCGTGATGCCCATGCCGATGCCGATGTCCGCGCTCTTGATGCTGGGGGCGTCGTTGACGCCGTCCCCCGTCATCGCGGTGATGTATCCCTTCGCCTTCCAGCCGTTGACGATGCGCACCTTGTGTTCGGGCTGCACGCGCGCGTACACCGAATAATTTCCGATCTTCTCGGCGAACTCTTCGTCGCTCATCTCGCCGATCTCCGCGCCCGTGATCGCCTGCGATTTGTCCGTGATGATGCCGAGTTCCAGCGCGATCGCCACCGCCGTGTCGATGTGGTCGCCCGTGATCATGATCGGGCGGATGCCCGCCTCTTTGCACTCCACGATCGCCGCCTTGACTTCGGGGCGGATGGGGTCGATCATGCCCGTCATGCCGACGAAGGTGAGGTCTTTTTCGATGTCCTCGGGCTCGAATCCGGACGGTACGGCGTCCGGCTTTTTGTACGCCGCCGCCAACACGCGCAGCGCCCGGTCCGCCATCCCCTTATTCGCGGCGAGAATTTCCTCCCGCTTTTCCTCCGTCAGGGGAATATCCTGTCCGTCGACGAATACATGGGTGCACCGTTTCAGGATTTCGTCGGGCGCGCCCTTGGTGTATTGCACGACGCCCGAAGGGGTCTGATGGATGGTGGACATCATCTTGCGCATGCTGTCGAAAGGCGCTTCGGCGACGCGCGGATCGGACTTGTCCAGCTCCGTCTTATTCAGCCCCAGCTTCCAGGCGTAATTGACGAGCGCGCACTCCGTCGGCTCCCCTTTCGCCTCCTTGCTGTCGTCGTCGAGTACGGCGTCCGAGCATTGCGCCATCGCCGTCGCGAGCAATTTTTCGTCGTCGCCGTAATGATCGACGACGGTCATCTTGTTCTGCGTGAGCGTGCCCGTCTTGTCCGAGCAGATGATCTGCGTACAGCCGAGCGTTTCGACGGCGGTCAGCCGCTTGACGACGGCCTTTTTCTTCGCCATCTTGGTCATGCCGAGGGAAAGCACGATCGTGACGACCGTCGCCAGCCCTTCGGGGATCGCCGCCACCGCAAGGGACACGGCGATGATGAAGCTGTCCAGAATGACGTCGAAACGGAAGTCCATTTCCAGGAAGAGCTTGAACACGAAGATGAACACGCAGATGCCCAAAACGATAAAACTAAGCACTTTGGACAGCTTGTTCAGCCGCTTTTGCAGCGGGGTGACTTCGTTCTTGGTCTGCGCGAGAATGTCGGCGATCTTGCCCATCTCCGTCTGCATGCCCGTGGCGACGACCACCGCGCGCGCCCTGCCGTAGACGATGGTGCTTCCCATATAGACCATGTTCTTTCTGTCGCCCAGGGGGATGTCCTTCTGGTCGCCGAGTTCGAGAACTTCCGCCTGCTTGTTCGCGGGAACGCTCTCCCCCGTCAGCGCCGCTTCCTCCGCTTTGAGGGAGGCGCATTCGAGAATGCGGCAGTCGGCGGGCACCGAATCGCCCGCTTCGAGAATGACGATATCCCCGACCACGATGTCCTCGTTCTTTACCGCCACGAGCTTGCCGTCCCGCAGCACCTTACAGGTGGACGCCGTCATCTCTTTCAGCGCTTCGATCGCCTGTTCCGCCTTGCCCTCCTGCACGACGCCGAGAATGGCGTTGAGCAGGACGACCGCCACGATGATGATGAATTCCGCAAAGGATTCGTTCCCGCCCTGTACCCGGTCGATGATGACGGTGGCGAGATTGATCGCCGCCGCCGCGAGCAGGACGATGATCATGGGATTGATGAGTTGCTCCAAAAATCTCCTGAACAAAGAGACCTTTTTCGCTTCGGCAAGTTTGTTCTTGCCGTCCCTCTCCAACCGGGACGCCGCCTCCGCGGCGGTGAGCCCGGAATCGGAAGAGCCCACCTCTTTCAGGACGTCGCCCGTTTCGGACAGATAGTGTTTCATCGTCTGTTACTGTACTCCTTTCATTGAATTATTATCAAAAAAAAAGACCCACACACTATATTATCGTCCTTTTTATGACAAATAATATAGCGCATGAGTCTCATTTTTTCAAACCGTTCCGGGCGGCAGCCGCCGCCGATATGTCGAACCGGTTACGCCCGACAAGGGCGCAAATTACTCCCTCATTCTGCATTCCCCGTTATCCCCTTGATATATTATTATATATATTATACCCGCCTTTCGGGCGTTTGTCAACCCTTTTATGTAAAAAAACGGACGGAATTCAAATTTTTTCCCGAATCCCGCCCGTTCGTCTCATTTCACCCTGTATTTGTCGTAAAAAGGTTTGAGGAGGCCCCGGTATTTCTCCTTCCACGGCTTGTTTCTGCCGATGTAGTGGATGATCTTCACCCGCCTGTCCACCCAATCGAGCCCTATCCGCGCGTTTCTCCGATGACGCCTGTTCCAGCCGCGGATCTTGCGCTCGTTGAGATTGTAGACGTAGCCGTCTTCGATTTTGATTTTATGGCCGTACAGGGTCGAGATGACGTCCTGATCGGGCAGGGTGAGGAAGAATTTCCGGCGGGCGATATAGCCTAAAACCCCCTCCCGGCTCTGCTCCCTTCTCAGCTTTTCGAGATTCATGAGCAAAACCCCCGTATTCACGTACACGGTATCCTTGGACGCGCCGTTTTTGGTGCGGATGAACCATTTGAGAAAGGGGGAATGGACGTTGGTCGTGGCGACGAAATAATTATCCTCGAAATCGACGTCGTACAGAGCGGATATGTCCCCCTTGACGATGATGTCGCTGTCGAGATACAACACCCTGTCCAGCGTATCCGGCAGATATTCCGCCGCAAAAATGCGATAGTAAATCTCCTTGGGCCAGCGCTTTTCCGTCGGAGCGCCCTCCAAAATCTCTTCGCAGAAAGCGACCGGCTCGATGCGCACCCGCTCCGGAATATATTTGCGGTATTCTTCTATATCTTCTTTCGTCACTTCTTTCGTGGCGACCCAGACGGTGTGTTCCCCCGGATTGTTATCCGCAAACGAACGGACCATCGCCGTAAAATAGGGCAGATATTTCTTATTGATGGCAGTCAGAATATTCATAAATAAGACTTGTTGTCCGTTTCGATGACGAAACGGACAAAAGGAGCGCTCCTTTTGCCTTTAATGAAGATATTGTAACGCATTCGCACAAAAAAGTCAACCGCTCGGACGCACTTTTTGCCGACAGTCCCGGACGCTCTTCCCGCACCTTTCGGAAAACGGGAGAAAAAACAGGACAAAAACGGGGAGGAAAATGCCGATCGGATTTCCGTCGTCAAATCCCTGCCCCGCCCGTTTTGCCTTTTATCCCGCTGACGGCCAGGTGCGGTTTTCCTTGAACCATTCGCTCTCGCGGAACACGAGATCGCTCGCCGAACAGCGCACCGACACCTCCCCGCCGTCCGAAGAGAGGACGATGTTGCCGTTCATCGGCACGAAACCTTCCGTTTCGGAATACAGCGTGGGCACATAAATCCGATCGGTATAGGGCGCGACGTTATTCACGAACGTCTGCGAAGGAAACACGACGTCCATGGAACCGAAATTGTATTCTTTATAGTTGCCGCAGCAACAGCACACGACGACGATTTCCGGCCGGATCTCCGCCATCAGCTTCGCTCCGTTCGACGTGGGACTGCCGTGATGCCCCGCCTTGAACAGTTTGCACTCCGGCAGATCGTTTTCTTCGACGAGAGATTCCTCCCCCTCCGCTTCCAGATCGCCCGTAAAGAGGTAATTGTTCTGCCCCTGCGTCAGAAGCATGCACACGGAATAGTTGTTTTCATCGCCCGAATATTCCTCATAAAAACGCTGATAGAGGAAATTCATCGTAATCCCCTCGGACAGGGTATAGCTGCGGGCGGCGCCGTTCGCGTTGTTCCAGCATTCGAGCGCTGTGTAGTGCGTCGCTCCCGCTTCCGCCTCCGCGTCGCGAAGCTCCACATAGTCCTTATAGACCTGCGTGTCCTTGTTCGTGCGCGGAAAATCGATGATCGTCCCGCACTCGAAGGATTCAAAAATGCCTGGCGCGCTGTTCGTCCCCACAAACGCCGCGATATGGTCCTGGTCGGCATGAGTGACGATGACGTATTCCAAAACCCCGTCCGTACAATATTCGGAAATATACGGCACCAACGTCGCCGCCGAGCTCTTTTCCGACCCGGCGTCGATCAGCACTTCCGTATTTCCCGTCTTGATCAGCGTGCAATCCCCGGACGATTTGTTACCGAGCATCGGGAAATGGATGCTCAGATTTTCCGTGACGATGTCCGCCCCGCCCGAGCTGTCCGAACCGTCCGAAGCGGTGCTGTCCGAAGCGCTTTCCGTCCCGAAGGGAAGATCGATATACCCCCTCTGCCAGAGTATGTAACAGCCCGCAATGACAAGCGCGAGCAGAATGACCAGGACGAGCAGCCCCAGCCGCTTCCCCTTTCTCCTTCTTCCTGCCATAACTTTACCTCCTTACGGAAAGAGCCGGAGGGAAAATTCCGTCCGGCTCCGAACGCGGCGACGCCGCCTGGCTTACATGGACTCGTGAATGGTGCGGGAGATCACGTCGTCCTGCTGTTCCTTGGTCAGCTTGTTGAAGTTGACCGCATACCCCGACACGCGGATAGTGAGCTGGGGATATTTTTCGGGATGTTTCTGCGCGTCCAGCAGCGTTTCGCGGTTGAACACGTTGACGTTGAGATGATAACCGCCGTCCGCGACGTAGGCGTCCAGCATGTTGACGAGATTGTCCACTCTGTTCGACATAATTTTTTCTCCTTTCTTTCTATATGATTTTTTGTGATTTTACCCTTTTTTGAAGGCAATTTCCCGGCGCATATTTCCGGAAAAACTGCGTTCGCCGCAACCCTGCCCCCGTCAGTCGTCCTTTCCGAGCGAGCCCGGGGTGACGGAGAAGGTATTGGAAATTCCGTCGCGGGAATACTCGTAAGGGAGCTTTGCGACCGATTCCAGAGAGGCGAGCGCGCCGTGGGAATCCCTGCCGTGCATGGGGTTGGCGCCGGGCGCAAGCGGCGTCCCCGCCCTGCGTCCGTCGGGCGTGTTGCCCGTCTTTTTGCCGTACACGACGTTGGACGTAATGGTCAGAATGGACGTCGTGGGCACGCTTTCGCGGTAGGTGTACTGGCTGCGGATGTCCGTCATGAAGGTCTTCAACAGCCACACGGCGATCTCGTCGACGCGGTCGTCGTTGTTTCCGTACTTGGGGAAATCCCCTTCGATGCGGAAATCGGTGACGATCCCCTCTTCGTCGCGGATGGGGTACACCTTGGCGTACTTGATCGCGGACAGCGAGTCGACGGCGCAGGACAGCCCCGCGATGCCCGTGGCAAAGAAACGGCGCACCCGGGTGTCGTGCAACGCCATTTCCAGCGCCTCATAGCTGTATTTGTCGTGCATATAGTGGATGAGGTTGAGGGTGTTGACGTACAGCTCGGCGAGCCATTTCATCATCTGGCGGTACTTGCGCAGCACCTCGTCGTAATCGAGCGGGCCGTCGCCGAGGACGGGCGCGAATTCGGGGGACACCTGCATGGCTTTCCCCGTCGCCTTGTCCTTCATGAGTTCGTCCTTGCCGCCGTTGATGGCGTACAGAAGGCACTTGGCGAGATTGGCGCGGGCGCCGAAAAACTGCATATCCTTGCCCACCCGCATACAGCTCACGCAGCAGGCGATGCAGTAATCGTCCCCCATCTCGGGGCGCATCAGATCGTCGCTCTCGTACTGAATGGCGGAGGTGCGGATGGAAATATCCGCGCAATAGCGCTTGAAATTCATGGGCAGCCGCTTGGACCAGAGCACCGTGAGGTTGGGTTCGGGCGCGGGACCGAGATTGTCGAGCGTGTGCAGGATGCGGAAGGAGTTTTTCGTGACCAGCGTCCTGCCGTCCACCCCCATGCCGCCGATCGATTCGGTCACCCAGGTGGGATCGCCCGAGAACAGCTCGTTGTATTCCTTGATGCGCATGAATTTGACGATGCGCAGCTTCATGACGAACTGATCGATGAGTTCCTGCGCCTCCGTCTCGGTGATGACGCCGTTTTTAAGGTCGCGCTCGATATAGATGTCGAGAAAGGTGCTGTTTCTGCCGATGGACATCGCCGCGCCGTTCTGATCCTTGACCGCCGCCAGATACCCGAAATAGAGCGCCTGCACCGCCTCCTGCGCCGTGGCTGCGGGCTGGGAAATGTCCTTTCCGTAAATCGCCGCCATCGCTTTGAGCGCTTTGAGCGCCTTGATCTGCTCGGACAGTTCCTCTCTGTCCCGCACCTTGTCGGGGGTCATCACCCCGTTCATGGCGAGTTTGTCCTCCTCCTTCTTGCGGATGAGGTAATCGACGCCGTACAGCGCCACGCGGCGGTAGTCTCCGACGATTCTGCCCCTGCCGTAGGTGTCGGGAAGGCCGGTGAGGATATGCGCGCGGCGCGCCGCCCGCATTTCGGGCGTATAGGCGTCGTACACGCCGTCGTTGTGCGTCTTGCGGTACTTCGTGAAGATCTCCTTGACTTCGGGGTCGAGGGTGTACCCGTACATGTTGAGCGCCTCTTCGGACATGCGGATGCCGCCGAAGGGCTGCAAGGCACGCTTGAACGGCTTATCCGTCTGCAATCCCACGATCTTTTCGAGATCTTTGTCCAGATACCCCGCGCCGTGCGAAGTCAGCGTCGAGACGATCTTCGTGTCCGCGTCCAAAACGCCGCCCGCTTCCCGCTCCTTTTTGGAGAGGTCGAGAACGATGTCCCAAAGCTTTTTGGTCGCCTCCGTCGCGGGCGCGAGAAAGGACGCGTCCCCCTCATAAGGGGTGTAGTTGCGCTGGATGAAATCGCGCACGTCCACTTCGTCGTTGCTCCATTTGCCGGGAACGAAACCTTCCCATCCTTTGTTCTGCATAAATCTATCTCCTGAAAATTTTATACGATAAAAGTCTGTGCGTCTCGGGGGATTTTTATCGATGTCCCCCGTTTTCCTTCCGCCGCGCACAAAAACGGCGTTCAAAATTGCGGTCAGCGCTTCCCTGCCCCGCGCTCTTCCAGCTTTGCCTCCATCCAGATTTCCAGAATTTCCTCCGGCTGGAACCCGGCGCAGCGCGCGAATATCTCCCCGCCGTCGAGAAGCAGAACGGTGGGTACGCGGTCGATTTTCCACTCGGAAAGGAGGCTTTCCTCCATGAGGGAAACTTCCGCGTGGACGAAGGTCATCCCGAACTTCTCTGCGAGCGGTCGCAGGACGGGCAGCAGCGCCGCGCATCCCGCGCACGCCTCCCCGCTCACCTCCACGCAACAAAGCCCGCTTTGCACCGCGGCTTTATAATCCCTTTTGGCAAACATGTCGCTGATCTTCGTCATATTCTCTTCCGATTTCCCGCTCTGAGAATTTTTTTTGCGTTTTCCACCCGCTCTTTGGCCGGGGGCTGCACCCCTTTCAAGGGGTAATCGTAACCGAGTTTTTGGTATTTCACTTCGCCCATGGTATGGTAGGGCAGCACTTCCACCCTCTCCACGGAGGGTAGGGTATCGATAAAAGCCGACAGCCTTTCCAGCGCCTTATCGTCGTCCGTGATCCCGGGCACTAAAACGTGCCGTATCCACATGGGAACGCCGTTGTCGCTTAAAAACTTTGCGAAGGCGAGCGTATGCTCGTTTCCCTGCCCCGTCAGCGCCCTGTGCGCCGCCGAGTCGATGTGCTTGATGTCGAGCAGGACGAGATCGGTGACGGAAATCAGCTTCCTATGCGCTTCGACGCTCTTTTCGTCGTCGGGGTCGAAGGTGAAGCCGGAGGTGTCCGCCGCCGTATGCACCCCTTTGGCTTTGAGGAGGGAAAAGAGTTCGGTGACGAATCCGATCTGCAAAAGCGGCTCCCCGCCCGAAGCGGTCACGCCGCCGCTGTCGCCGAAATAGCTCTTGTACCGGAGCGCCTGATCGCATACCTGCTGCGGCGTGTACGCCGTCCCGCCCGAAAGCCATGTATCGGGATTATGACAGTATTTACAGCGCAGCGGACAGCCCTGCAGAAAGACCACGAACCGGATGCCCGGCCCGTCCACCGTACCGAACGATTCAAACGAATGGATATATCCTTCCATGTGCCGCCCCCGCGAAAAGAGTTCAAAAGACAGCATACGACCGCGTATGCTGCCCCCTTTCCTTGTACTCTATTATTATAGCAAAAGACGGGGGAAAATGTCAAGTCTTTCGACGGGCAAAATCCGTCCGGGGCGTCCCTTTTTGCGGCGGGAGAAGAATCCGAAAACGGAGACGAGAGAAGCGCCGC
>DVGN01000092.1 GCA_018712725.1 Candidatus Scatosoma pullicola | reverse complement strand
CCCTTCCTTTCCGGCTCATGCTCCGCATTTCGTATGGGCAAAAAGAGCATAACAAGTGACGCCCTTTTTGCGGATTTACTCTTATCCCCTCCGTCACTTCGTGACACCTCCCCTTACCATAAGGGGAGGCATGAAAGAGGGTGCGGCACTCTCCTATCATAAGGGGAGGCATGAAAGAGGGTGCGACACTCTCCTATCATAAGGGGAGGCATAGGGTGGGGTGCCCTTTACCATAAGGGAAGGCAAGAGGGAGAAGCGTAATCCCTCCCTTTTGTCAAAAAAGGAAGGGTTGAATAGGGGGCGGCAGTGCAGCCGCCCTCACCATGGCTCCCTTGTGCAAAGGGAGCTGGCAGAGCCTGTCGCACCCGGTCATGGCTCCCTTGTGCAAAGTGAGCTGGCAGCGAAGCTGACTGAGGGATTGTACTGTTTTTTATAGGAAAAACGGTAGGGAAATTTTCAGAAGGGACGAAGGGGCAGGGGCGCGGCGGCGGAAATTTCGGGCAGTTTTTATAATCGGATTTTTGTGCAGAATCGCCTTTGACAAGGCGGAAATTTTTTGCTAAAATACGGAAAAAGCGCGTTCGGCGCGCGAAAAGGAGGCGGTTTTATGAAAAGAATTCAGGAAGCATGTATCTGCCAGACGCTGCATTTTATGCTCAAAGAGGACTTCGGGAACGAATATGCGGTCAATCGGGTGAAGGAAGAGGTCGTCCGTTACAAGGAGAGCCTCGAACGCAGCAGGACGAAGTATAAAATTCTCGAAGAGAGCACGCTGCCCGACGATTCCGTCGTCATCAAAATCATCCGTCAGTACAACGGCTGTCCGGTGGGGCACTATCTGGATTAGTCCGCTTGCGTCGTCCTTTTTCCGCCGACGGCGGGGGCAGGGTTTTGACGACGGCTTTTTGGAAAGAACCTGCAAAACGCGGCCGCGGGGACGCGGGCGGGATTTGCGGATCGATAAAAACGAATTTTTTAATGGCAAAGCGAAAGACGGGCAGGTTTTTTGACCTGCCCGTCTGCGTCTGTCCCTTTCCGGGAAACGGGTCTCGCTCCTCAAAAAAATTTTGCGCGATTTTGCGTTCAAACGCTTGCCTTTCGGGGACAGATATGCTATTATTAGTATGATATCAGACTAATTCGGGAGAAATTCATGGCGGTCGGAAAGGAAATCAACCAACTCGTGAACGCGTACTGCCGATTGCGGGACAGGCAGCACGCGGTGTACGGCAACTGCGCAAAGCGGCACAATCTGACGACAAACGAACTGTTTGTGCTCGACATTCTTTGGTTTGCGCCCGAAGGGTGTACGCAGACGGAGATCTGCGAGCGGCTCTCTGCCAACAAACAGACGATTGCGGCGATTGCGGGCAGATTTCTGAAAAAGGGCTATATTTTTTCGGAAGAGGTCGCCGAAGACAGGCGAAACAAGCGCATCTGCCTGACCCCGGCGGGCAGAGCGTATGCGAAAGAAATCATTCCGCCCGCCGCAGAGGCGGAAAACCTTGCGATGGCGGAACTCGGAAAAGAAAAGCTGTGCGAACTTGTCCGGCTTACCGAAAAACTGACCGAAAGTATGGAAAGGCGATTTTCGCTGATCGGGGAGGAATGACCATGATACTCAATACCGGCGCGCGGACGGATACCGTGCAGTATTTTACGCCGTGGCTGCTGAAACGGTTTGAAGAGGGTTACGTCTATACGCGAAATCCCCTTTTCCCGAACAAAGTCACCCGCTACGAGCTTTCGCCCGACAAAATAGACGCCGTCCTGTTCTGTTCCAAGAACTACGCGCCCGTGCTGCCGAGGCTGCATGAAATTACCGATAAATACCGCACTTATTTCCACTACACCGTCACCGCCTACGGCAAGGATATCGAACCGGGCGTGCCGTCCATAGACGACAGCATAAAAACGCTTATTGAACTTGAAAAGATCGTCGGCAGAAACAGAATTTCGTGGCGGTACGATCCCGTGCTGCTCACAGAGGAATATACGATCGGGCGGCATCTGGACACCTTTGCCTATATGGCGGAAAAGCTCGTGCCGCACATAGACAGGTGCATTTTCAGCTTTGTGGAGATGTATAAAAAATTGGAAGTCAATATGCCCGAACTCGTTCCCGTGACGGCGGAGGACAGAGAAAAACTCGCCCGCGGGCTGGGGCGGACCGCCGCGAAATACGGCATATGGCTGCAGACGTGCGGCACCGACGGCGATTATTCCCGCTTCGGTATCCATTCGTCGGGCTGCGCCACGCTGGAAATTCTCGGGCGCGCCAACGGCTGCGAATTCAGGGAGATAAAACACAAGGGGATGCGCGAAGGCTGTCATTGCGTCGAGAGCCGGGACATCGGCGCCTACGATACCTGTCTGAACGGCTGCAAATACTGCTATGCCAACAAAAGCCCGCAAAGGGCGCGGGACAATTACAGGCTGCACGACCCCGGTTCTCCTTTGCTTTTGGGGCATCTTAAAGAGGACGACGTCCTGACGGAGGGAAACCAGAAGAGCTTTCTGAAATCGTCGGGGCGGCAGAATTCGCTGTTCGACGGCTGTCGGTAAAAAGAGAGCCGCAAAAATGATTGGCTGAAAGACCGCGCGGAAGGCGTCGTGAGATCCGATCCGTTTTGTTTTTTCCATAGCCCCCGCCCGTCATCGTCGATTATTTTTACCGCAGCGAAATCAAAAAATCTGCCAAAAAGAGGTGAATTTATGCCCGAACTGCCCGAAGCGGAGACCGTGCGGCGGGTGCTCGAACCGCATTTGCAGGGAAGAAAAATTACGGACGTACAAATATATAACGCGCAGATCATCGCTGCGCCCTCCCCCGAGCTGTTTGCGGCGGGAGCCGCGGGACAGACGATCGCCGATTTTATGCGGCGGGGAAAGTTTCTGCGCCTGCTGTTTGAAAGCGGCGACAGCCTTACCATACACCTGCGCATGACGGGGTGTCTTACCATAGAGCCGCAGACCGCGCCGATCGGCAAACACATGCACGTCGCGCTTGCCCTCGACGACGGAAACGAACTGCGCTATGAGGACGTGCGCCGCCTGGGAAAGATGTGGTTTGCAAGGCGGGGCGAAGAGGATGTAAGCGGCGCGGAAAAATTGGGACCTGAGCCGTCCGGCGGCGCCTTGAACGGGGCATATCTGCAAGGCAAATGCCGGAAGAGCAAAAAGCCCGTAAAAACCATGCTGCTCGACCAGACCGTCGCGGCGGGCATCGGCAACATCTATTCGGACGAAATCCTCTTTGCCGCAGGCATCCGCCCCGACAGACCGTGCAACTCCCTTACGGACGGCGAATTGGAAGGGCTGGCGGCGGTTATCCCCGAAACACTGAACTTCTTTATTGAAAAGAATGCCATCGGTTTTGAGGAATATACGATGAGCAAGGGAAAGGACTACCGCAACACGCCGTATTTGCGGGTTTACGGCAAAGGGGGCAAACCCTGTCCCGTCTGCGGAGAAAGGTTGCAGCGCATCGTCCTCGGCGGCAGAAGTTCGGTTTTCTGCCCGCACTGCCAGAAGTGACGAAGAGACGTTTTTCGGCACGGCGGATAAGAAACAGGCGCGGATGTCCGCGCCTGTTTGCTTTCGCACGCGGTTTTGCCGATTCCCCTGCGGGACGAGACAAAGCCGTTTCTGTTTTCTTTGCGGTTACAGGTCGTCCGCGTCCTGTACGGGAATTTCCCGCGCGTTTCTCGGCTGACCGGTATAGCTTCCGTTCACGTCCGTATCCGAACGCATGTCGGTGAGCCGTTTCGCCTTTTCGGTGGGCGAAAACCGCTTTTTGCCCTTAGCGGCAGTCCTGTTCATTGTTGCTTTGTTTGTTGGTGCAGTTCTTGTTTCCGTAGCCGTTCTGCTTGTTTTTGTTCTGGTTGTTCTGATTGTTCTGGTTGTTTTTGTCGTTGGGATTGTTGTAGTTGTTGTTCTGGTTTTTCATGATACTTCTCCTTTTTTATTTTTTAAGTCGGGCGGATAAGCCGGATTGTCAGAGCTTTACGCCCTCATAGGGCAGATGCAGTTCGACGTGACCCTGGTCCGCCTTGCAAAGGGGACAGACCTTCCACGCTTCCGTGCCCACGTGCATATAGCCGCATTCGCTGCATACCCATACGACGGGGGAGTCGTTTTTGTAGAGCGTCCCGTCTTTTACCGCCCCGTAGAGGTAGCTGAAAATGACGTTGTGCCGCTGTTCCACTTCCGCCACCATGCGCCAGAGCGCCGCGATGTCCTTGAAGCCTTCCTTTTCCGCCGTCTCGGCGAAAGAGGGATAGATCTCCTCGAACTCCGCCCTTTCGTCCATCGCCGCAAACCGAAGCCCGTCCAAAAGGGTGCCGCCGTGATAGGGATAGCCGGAGTTCAGGTCGATATTGTCCTTTCCTCCGCCCTTTTCCTGCAGCATTTCGAAGAATCTCTTCGCGTGATAGGTTTCGTTTTTGGCAATGGTCTTGATCGCGTCCGACAGCGTTTTCAGGTTTTCCTTCATCGCCGCCTTCGCCACCAGCTGATAGCGCATGCCCGCCTGACTTTCGCCCGCAAAGCTGCGCGCGAGATTCAGGCACGTTTCCGTCTTGTCGAATTGCATAACTTATCTCCTATGACAGGCTTTCCGCCTTCCGCATTCAGTATTTCCCGTCTTTCGCGGTTTTATTCCTGTCTCCCGCAGCTTTGCTTGCCAAAATTTTTCCGGCGTGGTATAATAGAATGGTCGAATGAAATAAAAAAACGGACGGGGCAGGGTTTTGACGAGCGATTTTTTTCGGAAGGGGTCCGGGAAGAGCGTATAGCCTTGTCCGCGGGAGGTGAAAGATGTTCCATATCGTGCTTGTCGAGCCGGAAATTCCGCAGAACGCCGGCAACATCGCGCGCACGTGCGCCGCGACGGGCGCCTGTCTGCATATGATACGCCCTCTCGGGTTCGAAGTGTCCGACCGTTACCTCAAACGCGCGGGGCTGGACTATTGGCATCTCGTAGACGTCTCCTATTACGATTCCTTCGGCGAACTTTGCGCCCGTTTTCCCTCCGCCCGCTTCTTTTTCTTCACCACCAAGGGGCGGAAGCGGCACAGCGACGCTTCCTTCCGGGACGGGGACTTTCTCGTGTTCGGGAAGGAGACCAAAGGACTGCCCGAAGAACTTTTGTTAAAGCATCCGGGGGAGTGCCTGCGCATCCCCATGATTTCGGACGCCCGTTCCCTCAATCTGTCCAATTCCGCCGCGATCGCCCTTTATGAGGCGCTCCGCCAGACCGGTTACCCCGGGCTTCTCTCGGAAGGGGAACTGCACGAACATAAGTGGAGCGAACTCGAAGGGAAGGGGCAGGGTTGAGCCTGTCGCACTTTTATGCGGGGGCGTCGGGCTTTCTTTATCCGCTTTTTATTTGTCCTTTTGCCCATCGTTTGTCTGTCCTTTATCCGCATTGCGGAGCGCCGGTTTCGGAGCCGGCGCTTTTTTGTGTAAACGAAAACCCCGCGATAGTCGCGGGGTTCAAAAGAGGCTAAGCCGATGAAATAGACAAAAGAACTCCGATTGTGTAAAATAGGAGTTGACCTGCCAGTCGACAACAAAAAACACAATCGGAG
>DVGN01000091.1 GCA_018712725.1 Candidatus Scatosoma pullicola | reverse complement strand
GGAATGCCGTGCGCTTCCAAAAGAGAAAGTCCGCCCTTTCCCAGCACGTCGGCGTACAATCCGCCGATGCCGAGACGGACGTACAGAAATGCCGCCGCCCTGCCCACGATCTTATCCGCCGCAAAACCGCCCTTAAAATCCGCGCCTTCGTCCAGAAGGCGGATGAGGGGACGGATGCCCCGTTCCGTACTCGTAAAAATCCTTCCGTCCTTTTCGAGCACGCAGGTATATCCGCCCTCTTTCAGCAGCTTTTCCGCTCTTTCCGTGCCGTTTTCCCTACCGTTCATTCGCTTATCCTCCCCGCGCCTTCCTCTTTATAAGCCCGTATCCCGCGCGCAAACCGCTCCAGGCCCTCTTTCAACAGACTCTTGGGGCAGGCGGCGTTGAGGCGCACGAAGGACCTGCCCTCCCCGCGGTACTGATCGCCCGGATTGAGGTACAGCCCCGTCTTTTCGCGCAGAAAGGAACAAAGGTCCTCCGAATCGGACGTCACCTTCCCGCAGTCCAGCCAGAGCAGATAGGTCGCTTCGGGCGGAATCAGCCCGATTTCCGGCAATTCGCGGGCGAGAAATTCCGCCGCGAATTTCTTGTTTTCCGACAGGTACGCGCGCAGGGCGTCCAGCCATTCCCCGCCCGACGTGAACGCCGCCACCGTCCCCGCCACGGCAAAACAGTTTGGCTCGGCGACTTCGTCGCTGTTGAGCCCGCGTACGATTTTGTTGCGGAGGACGAGGTCGGGAATTGCCACGGCTGCCGATTGCAGCCCCGCAATGTTGAACGCCTTGCTCGCCGAAAGGCAGACGATCGCCCTCCCCGCGCATTCGGGGGAGACGGAGGCATACGGGACGTAATCCGTCCCCGGATCGGTCAGGTCGCAGTGGATCTCGTCCGAAAGCACCGTAACGCCGTACTTTTCGCACAGCCGCCCGATCTCAAAAAGTTCCTCTTTCGTCCAGATCCGCCCGACGGGATTGTGCGGGTTGCACAAAATCATCATCGTCGTCAGGGGACGGGCGAGTTTCTCTTCGAGATCGGCAAAATCGATGCGATACCCGTCCGCCGTCCGGACGAGCGGGCTTTCGAGGACGACCCTGCCCGCGTTCTCCACGGAATGGAAAAAGATGTCGTAGACGGGCGTCATGAGAAGCACCCGATCGCCGACGTTCGTCACCCTTTTCACCGCGGAAGAAATTGCGGGGACGACGCCCGTGGCAAAGCACAGCCAGTCCTTTTCCGCCTTCCAGCCGTGCCGCCTCTCCCACCAGCCGCAGACCGCCTCATACCATTCGTCGGGCACGCCCGCATAGCCGTAAACGCCCGTCTCCGCGCGCGCTTTTATCGCTTGGACGACGGCGGGCGCCGTGCGGAAATCCATGTCCGCCACCCACATGGGCAGCTCGCCCTCTTTCACGTCCCATTTCAGGGAATCCCTCCGCCGGTCGACGAGTTCGTCGAAATCGAATTTCATATTCTGCTCCTCCATATTCTGCTCCTCTTGCCTCCGTAAATTAAGCCGTCGCGCCGCAAATCGCGCAACTTCAAACCGCGCACAACCTTCAAACCGCGCAAAACGGCGCGTTCATTACGCGCCGAAAATCCGCTTTGCTTCACGCATGTTTTCGATGACCTTCACGCCGAACGGACAGCGTTTTTCGCAGGCGCCACAGGCGATGCAGTCCCCCGCCTTCGCGGAAAGGGCGGCATAGTGTTCGCGCACCGTCTCCGGGACGCTCCCCTGCGCCTTCGAAAGATTGAGGAATTTGGTCACCGAAGCGACGTCTATCCCCTTGGGACAGGGCGCGCAGTGCCCGCAGTACATACAATGCCCCTTCCAGCTGATCTTGGGGAAGGTGGCGAACACCGAAGCGTAATCTTTTTCGGCGACCGAAGCGCTCTCGTAGGCGAGCGCGTCCGCAAGCTCCTTTTCCGAATGGACGCCGATCATGACCGACGACACGGCGGGACGGGTGAGGGCGTAATGGATGCACTGCGCCGGCGTGAGCGCTTTGCCCGCGGGCGAACTATCCGTGAGCAGATCGCCGCCCCCGTACACCTTCATGACGGTGATGCCCACCCCCAGCCGCTGGCAGGTTTCGTACAGCTCTTCGCGGACGGGGTCGAGATTGAAGAGGGGCTTTTCGTAGCTCTCCTCCGCAAACAGCTTGTCCACGTCCTCGTCGCCGGGCAGGAGGTCGTAGCAGGGATTGACGGAGAACATCAGCACTTCGACAAGCCCGCTCTTCACCGCCTCCAAGGCGACGACGGGATTGTGGCTGCTCATGCCGATATGGCGGATTTTGCCCTCTTTTTTCAGCTTTCGGGCATATTCCGCGACGCCGCCCTCCGTCACCTGTTTCCAGGTGGCGGCGGAATCGACGTAATGGATCATGCCGACGTCGATATAGTCGGTGCCGAGATTTTTCAGCATCTTTTCGAAGGAGGGAACGACTTCGTCCATCCGGCGGGTCGCCTTGTACTGCCCGTTCTGCCAGACGGTGCAAAGGTGCGCCTGGTAGACGAAATCCTTCCGGCGGCCGCCCACGGCGCGACCGACGCGGACGTGCATGTCGGGATCGGGGCTGTACAGATCCATGACGTTTACGCCGCCCTCAAAGGCGCGCGCGAACATCCTTTCCGTAAACGCCCCGTCCTTTTCGAGAAACCCTTCGCAGCCGAGCCCGATCTCGCTGACTTTCAGCCCCGTACCGCCCAAATTTCTGTAAATCATAATTTTCCTTCCGAATACCTTCGTTTCTCTCCGACCGGTCTTATTTGCGGTCGCGGTTCATGAGCGCGCGAAGCCCCATGACGAGGAAGGGCACGACGACCGCCTGCAACACGAGACCCAGAAGCCCCGCCTGAATCTGCGACCAGACGACGGCAGCCGACAGGGAAGAGACTCCCTGGAACGCCGCCGCAAGGGCGAGGAAGAAGAGCCTGCCGCTCACCTGCGCGAGCAGGACGGCGGGAAACGCCATCCAGCCGTTCCGGGCGATCTTTTCGGAGAACAGACCGGAGACGGCGGCAAACGCCGCGAGTTCCGCCATCATATAGGGAAGGCGCGCCGCCGCGGGCATCGCGTTGCCGGCAAGGGAGGTGAAGGCGAAGCTGACGAGCGGGGAAAGCAGCCCCACGCCCAGCCCCCAGCGCCAGCCGAGAAGGCAGCCGCCGAGAAGGACGGGCAGATACATGGGCAGCCACTGAACGCCCCCCTGCGCCCCCGAGAAGAGGTGGACAATCTGGGGCAGGATGACCGCGAGCGCGATCACGCCCGCCGAAATGAGGGTCTTGACGGCGATTTTCACGCCCGGTTTTACGTTGTGTCTTGCAAGTACCGATTCAATCATTTTATTTTACTCCTTTCCGTGTATTTTTGCGATATTTTATGTATTCCGCCATGCTTCCGTCCTGAAAGCGCCGGACGACTTTCACCCGCGCAGGCGCGCCGTGAAATCCTTCATCATTTCGGAAATTTTGATCTGCTGCGGGCAGACCTTTTCGCAGCTGCGGCAGCCGATACAGGCGCTCGGCCATTTGTCCTCCGGCAGGACGCTGAGCGCCATGGGCGCGATGAACCCGCCGCCCGTAAAGCAATGCTCGTTGTACAGCTTGATGATCTCGGGGATGTCCAGCTGACGGGGACAGTGGCTCGTGCAATAGCGGCACGCCGTGCAGGGCAGGACGGATTTTTTGTACATGTTTTCCGCCATGCCGAGAAGGAGGGTGCGCTCCTCTTCCGTGAGCGGCTTTTCCTCTTCAAACGTGGCGATGTTGTCCTTGACCTGTTCGAAATCGGACATCCCGGAGAGGATCACCTTGACTTCGGGAATGCCGAAAAGGAAGCGGAACGCCCAGGCAGGGATGCGTTCATCGGGGCGCAGGGACTTCAAAAACGCCTCATTTTCGGGCGAGAGAGACGCCAGCTTGCCGCCCCGCAGCGGCTCCATGACCCAGACGGGAATGTTCCATTTTTTCAGAAGTTCCACCTTGTCTTTCGCGTCCTGGAAATCCCAGTCGACATAGTTTATCTGCAGCTGGCAGAATTCCATGTCCTTCCCGTACTTATCCAAAAACCGCCCGATGACGGGCAGGGCGCCGTGCGCGGAAAAGCCGAGATGGCGGATGCGCCCGTTTTCCTTCTGCTTTTTCAGGTAGGCGAAAATGCCGTGGCTCTCGTCCAGATAGGCGTCGATGTTCATCTCGCAGACGTTGTGGAAGAGGTAGAAATCGAAATGGTCCGTGCGGCACTTTTTCAGCTGCGCTTCGAAGATCTCCTCCACTTTGTCGATGTTTCCGAGATCGTAGCCGGGGAACTTGGTGGCGAGATAAAAGCTGTCCCGCGGGTACGCCGAAAGAATTTTGCCCACGGCGTTTTCCGATTCGCCGTCGTGATACCCCCAGGCGGTGTCGAAATAATTGACCCCGTGCCGGATGGCATAGTCGAACATCTCCGCCGCCGTCTTTTCGTCGATCTTTGCATACTCCCCGTCCAGAACGGGCAGACGCATCGTGCCGAATCCGAGCGCGGACAGCTTTATGCCCTGAAAATCTCTGTAAATCATATTTTCAACCTCCGTTGTTTCATTGACTTTTTTATTGAATTCACCTTGCCTTTGCCCTTTCCGCTCGCCCGACGAATGCGTCGGAAACGGCGTTCACCTCAACCCTGCCCCTATCCTTTTCAGCCGGCTTTCTCCGAACGGGCGGGCGAGATCTTTCCGAGCGCGCCGAGCGCTTCCCCCGCGCTTTCCCGGCGGACGATGCGGGTCGCCGCGGGATCCGCCTTGTCCTTTTCCACGATGATCTCCCCGAATTCGTCGGCGCAGATATAGCCGGAAGAGGGATTTTTCACGCTGTCGACCCTGCCGACGATCTCCGCGTGTACGGAGGAATATTCGAACGCCAGCGTCGTATCGATGAGCTTGCAGTTCTTCATCACGAGATTTTCGACGTAGCAGAGTCCCTGCAAACTCTCGACGGTGCAGTTGATCAGGGTCAGGTTTTTCGCGTTCCAGCCGAGATATTCGCCCGAAAGCAGAGAATCGTACACCGTCACGTTTTCGCTGTTCCAGAAAGCGTCCTTCGTCAGCATCTTCGCGCCGCGGATGACGACGTTTTTCGCCCCGTCAAAGCCGTAATTCCCCGTCAGGGTGAAATCGGAAATTTCCATGTCCCGCGCGTTCATCGCGAAATAATCCCCCTTCGCCGCCACGCGGGTCAGACGGACGTTTTTACAGCTCCAAAGGGTCTCCTGCGCGTCGGAGAGGACGACGTCCTCCAAGTCGATTCCGTCGCAGCGGCGGAAGGTCTTGGGCGCTTCGATCGTGCAATTCTTCATGGAAATGCCCTTCGTGTACCACACGCCCGCGCGCGCCGTATTCAGGAGGGTGCAGTTTTCCAGCCGGATGTCCTTTCCGTACCAGAGGGGGTATTTCCATTTGAAAATCGTCCCGTAAAGGCGGATGTTCGCGCTCTCCTTCAAAGGGGATTCCCCGTCCGCAAAGACGCTGTCGTAAATTTCCAGATCCCTGCCCTGGAAGAGCGCCCGCTCTCCCGTCAGATGTGCCTGATTTATCTTTTTCATGTTTCTCACTCCTTTTCCGTATGCCCCGCCCTTCCGGCGGCAGCCCGCTTTTTTCAGTCAATATTATATCACATTTTCCCCGCCTTGACAAATACTTTTCTTTTATGCCTTACCATGCGTTTCAGCTATAATAAGCGCCTTTCCCGTACGGAGGCGCTTATCGTGAAAATATAAAAATCGTATCCGTTTCGGGGTCAAAAGACGGATTCCCCGACGATCGTCGCCGTCGCCTTGTCGCCGTTTACGACGAGATAGGCATAGCTGCCGCCCTCGCCCGCGGGCGCTTTCAGCGAGCCGGGATTGACGAGCAGAACGCCGTTCACTTCGCCGACGAACGCGCGGTGGGTGTGCCCGTACAGCGCGACGCCGCAGCCCCTTTTCTTTGCCTCTTCCGCGAGCGCGGTCAGCCCCGATTTCACGCGGTAGCGATGCCCGTGGCAGAAAAAGACGCGCACGCCCTCCACGTCCAGCTCCCATTCGGACAGGGCGGGATACAAATCGCAGTTCCCCTGGCAGACGAAGGTCTTTTCCGGGTATTGCGCGGAGACCTCCCGCATGTCCGCCGCGCCGTCGCCGAGATGGAGGACGTAGTCGTTTTCGGCAAACAGCCTTTCCAGCCGCCGTATGCCCTCCCTGTGCCCGTGCGTGTCCGAAAGGATCACCATCGTCTTCATTCTTTTTTCTCCTCTCCGGCGTTTTCTCCGAGCTTTGCAACGAGATTTTGCAAGGCGCGATAGCGGTGGGAAACGGCGTTTTTCTCCGCCGCCGAAGCCAGGCCGAAAGATTTTTGCAGATCGTCGCTGAAAAACAGGCTGTCGTATCCGAATCCGTTTTCCCCCGTCTCTTCGAAGAGGATATGCCCGTACGTCCTGCCCGCGGCGGTCACTTCCCTGCCGTCGGGATACACGAGCGCGACGGCACTTTCGAAATACGCCCGGCGATTCGTTATCTCTTTCAGATTTTCGAGCAGTCTGGCGCGGTTTGCTCCGTCGTCGCCGTGTCCGCCCGCATACCGCGCGCTGTACACGCCGGGCGCGCCGCCCAGCGCTTCCACGCAGATGCCGCTGTCGTCCGCGAGCGCGGGACAGCCCAGCGCCTTTGCCGCCGCCCGCGCCTTGATGAGGGCGTTTTCTTCGAACGTTCTGCCCGTCTCTTCGACCTCCCCGTCGAAGCCCGCTTCTCTTTGCCCGATCACTTCCCGATCGGGAAAAATTTCCGCGATCTCTCTGAGTTTGTGCGCGTTGCCCGTCGCCACGACCAGCCTTTTTTCTGCCGCCATATCCGCTCCTCCTCTTAAAGTATTTTTTCGTAGGCGATCCGTTCGGTACCGTCCTCTATGATCACCCTGCCGCACTCCGTAAAGCCGTTTTTGACGAGCGCGCCGCGCATCGCCAGATTGTCTTTGTGGGTGTCCGCGCGCAGGCTTTTACAGCCGTTTGCCGCAGCCAGGGATTCGGCGAACGCATACAGCTTCCCCGTCAGCCCGCATCTTCGGAACTGACTTTTCACACACACGCGGTGTACGGCGAGATAGTTTCCGCCCTCTCCCGTCAGCCATGCTCCGCCGTAAATTTTGTCGTAATTGGGTTCGCGGGAGACGACCGCCATGCTCGCCGCGGGTACGCCGTCCGCTTTCAGAAGGTAAGAGGTGCCCGCCCGGATATCCGCCAGCACGTCGCAAAGGGCGGGATAGCCGTTCTGCCACTGATCGACGCCCGACGCGCGCAGAAAGGCGCTGCCTTCCCGGTACATTTCCGCCACCGCCGCGGCGTCCTCTTCTTCGGTTTTTCCGATTTCGAATTTCATAGATACCCATTATAGCATACGCCGGGAAAAAAGGCAACCTTATCTGCCCGTCCGCGCGCAATCCGTTCCCTTATTTCCCCGTTTCCTTTCCCTTTCCGCCCGCGCCCATCCGCATGGAGTTGAGCACGGCGAGCAGCATGACGCCCACGTCTCCGAACACCGCCAGCCAGAGGGGAAGCACCCCCGCGGCGCCCAGACCGAGAAAGAGCACTTTCACGCCGATGGAAAAGACGATGTTCTCTTTGACGATGCGGCGGGTCTTGCGGGCGATTCTGATACAGCGCGGGACGCCGCGCAAGTCGTCTGAAAGGAGTACGACGTCGGACGCCTCCACCGCCGCCGCGCTGCCCAGCTTGCCCATGGAGACGGCGCAGTCCGCCGCCGCCATCACGGGCGCGTCGTTGATGCCGTCCCCGACGTACAAAAGCGCCCCTTCTTCTTTCAGCGCCTCCGCGCGTTCCAGCTTTTCGCCGGGAAGGAGACCGGCATATACTTCGGAAACGCCGAGTTCTTCCGCGATCGCCTTCGCGCGGACGGGATTGTCCCCCGTCAGCATCGCCGTCCGCCGTATGCCGAGCGCGGAAAGTTCCGCAATCGCCTCTTTTGCTTCCGGGCGCACTCTGTCCCCGATCTCTATCCAGCCCAGATACCGGCCGCCGCGAGCCGCGTGGATGTGCGTGTACGGCGCGTCCGCCTCCGCCGCGGCGATGCCGTTTTCCGACAAAAAGGCGGCGCTGCCGACGAAGATCTCCTCCCCGCCGAGACTCGCCCTGATTCCCCTGCCCGCCTCTTCGAAGGCGTTTTCGGCAGCGGCCGCGGCGACGCCCGAAAAAGCGCCCGCGACGGGGTGGGAAGAAGTGCGTTCCGCGGAGGCGGCGACGGCGATCAGCTCTTCCCTGCCCCCTTCATTTGCGGGAAATGCGCCCGCTACGGAAAAGGCGCCTTCCGTCAGCGTGCCCGTCTTGTCGAAGGCGACGACCTTCGCCTTTGCCGCCGCGTCCAGATAGGTCGCGCCCTTGACGAGAATCCCCCCTTTCGCGCACCTGCCGATGCCGGCGAAGTAGGTGAGCGGCACGGAGATGACGAGCGCGCAGGGGCAGGAAATGACGAGAAAATTGAGCGCGGTTTCTATCCAGCGGCGGTAATATCCCGCATATCCGCCGCCTGTGGCCGCGCCGAGAACAAGGGGCAAAAAGATCGCTGCCGCCGCCGCGATCGCGCAGACGACGGGGGTATAGATGCGCGCGAATTTCGCGATGAACTTTTCGGGCGCCGCCTTTTTGGAGGAGGCGTTCTCCACGAGATCGAGTATCTTTTTGACCGCGCTGTCCTCATAGCCGCGGAGCGCCTTCATCGAAAACGCGCCGCCGGCGTTTATGCAGCCCGCGAGAATCTCCTCCCCGCGTTCCGCCCTTTTAGGCTCCGATTCCCCCGTGAGGGATTTCGCGTCGAGAAGGGCGCCTTCATCGAGCAGGACGCCGTCCGCGGCGACCCGCTCCCCCGTCCGGACGAACAGGACGTCTCCCGCGCGTATCTCTTCGGGGGAAATGCGCCGCTGCTCCCCGTCCTCCATGCGGACGGCAAATTCGCTTTTGAGTCTGAGAAGTTCCTCCACCGAGCGGCGGGAGGAACCGACGGCGAGCCCCTGCAAAAATTCGCCGATCTGATAGAGCAGCATCACCGCGGCTGCCTCCGACCATTCCCCGAGACAGAGCGCGCCGACGGACGCGGCAGTCATCAGAAAATTTTCGTCGAAAATCCGCCCCTTGACGAGATTTTTCGCCGTCGAAATCAACACGGGAAGCCCCGCCGCAAGCCAGGCGAGCGCGAGCAGGACGTAAGAGACGATCCGCCCCGCACCCTCCGTCAGAAGGCTTAAAAGGACGCCGGGCAGAAAGAGCGCCGCAGCCACCGCGATGGGAATGATCTCCCGCGCACGGCTCTCCTTGGGGGCAACCGCCCTGTCCCCGTCCAGCACCTGCACCTTGTCGAAATGCCCCGCCGCGCGGATGACCTTGCGCACCGCCTCGTCTCCCTCCGCGTCCAAAAGGATGGTCTGGGTGATGAAATCGACGTGCACCTCTTTCACGCCGCGGATCTTTCTGAGTTCGTCCTCCAAATCGAGCGCGCACGCCGCGCAGTGCAGGTTTTTCAGGTGCAGCAATATTTTTCCGTCCGGGCGCCTGCCGCCCGGCTCCGCCGCCCGGGGCGGGGTCTGTACTTCGTCCATCTTTCTTTTCTCTTTCCGGGTGCGGGCGAACCTTGCCCTCCCGCGCCCCGTTTTGTTTCCTTTTTACTGTCTTTTACTGTCTTTTGAAAAAGATCTCTTCTGCCGAAAATCGGGAGAGGAAGGTCTTTCCGTCCGCCCTGCCGAGCGCGCCGTCCGCGTACAGGGTGAGGCGTTTGGCGACCAGGCATTGGCGGGTCAGCCCGTATTTTTCGTTTTCCGCCTTGTCCCCGTACTTGGTGTCCCCCGCGACCGGACAGCCGATGTGCGCGAGATGGGCGCGGATCTGGTGGGTCTTACCCGTATGCAGCGTCACTTCGACGAGGGTATATCCGTTTCCTTTTCCCGTCACCCGGTATTCGGTGAGGATTTTTTCCCCGCCGGGAACGGGGCGGTCGTACACCCGCACGAACGCCTTTCCCGCGTCCTTTTTCAGGTACCCGGAAAGCACCTCCTCCGCCGCGGGAAATTGCCCGAAACACACCGCTTCGTACACCTTTTCCGCCCGACGGCTGCGGAAGGCGTCCAGAAGGATTTTCTCCGCCGCCCGCGTTTTGGCAAAGGCGAGCAGCCCGCGGGTGTTCCGGTCCAGCCGGTGGATGAAATAACATTCCCTTTCCCGCACGAGCGCCGAAAACACCGCTTCCGAGTTGACGCCGCTCTCCTTGTCCGCGACGAGAATATTTTCGTCCTCGTACACGACGGAAAAGGCGGTTTTGCCCTCACGGTCGGGGGAGAGATAATATGCCACCCTGTCCCCGGGAAAGAGACGGACGTTTTCCCCCGTCTTTTTCCCGTTGACGCGGATCTCCCTGTTTTTCAGGAGATAGTCCCAAAAAAAGGAGCCCTGCGCATAATGATTGTCGGTAAATTCTTTCAGCGATTCTTCCCTGTCCGCCGTAAATTCTTTCACGTCTCTTCCTTCCGTTCTCTTTTTTTCCGAATTTTCCGCAGTTTTCCCGCTCCTTTCCGCAGCCCCTTCCGCAAGGCGAAAAACGCCCCCGCCAAAATCAGGACGGCAAGCCCCGCCGCGGCGCCGCCGGAGAGCAGGAAATACACGAGATAGGCGCACAGAAAGGCAAAAAGCGTCTGAAAAACTGCATATTCCGCCGCCGTTCTGGCGCCCAGCTCCCGCGCGCAGGCGGTGAGGGCGGACACGCAGGGGGGCAGCAGCGCGACGAAGGCGAGATAGGCGCATGCGGCGGGAAAGGAGAGAGATATCCCCTCCGGGAAAAACACCGCCAGCATCCCCGCGATGTTCTCTTTGGCGATGAGCCCGCTCACCGCGGCAAACGCCGCCCGCCAATCGGTCACCCCCATCGGGTAAAAGGCATACCGCAAAATGCCGCATATCCGGGCGAGAAAGCTCTCCTCCGCCGGCACGGGGCCGGAAAACGAAAAGGAGGACAGAAACCACACCGCCACCGTAAAGACAAGCACCGTCGTCGATACCTTTATTATAAACTGTCCGACGCGGAAAATCAACTTTTTCGCGAGGGAAAAGGGATCGGGCAGGCAAATTTCCGTCAGTTCCATGACGAAATCCCCCTCTTCGCCCCCCGAAAACGCCGCGGCGAGCAGCCCCATCCCCGTCCCCAGGAGATAAAGGAGGACGGCGCCCAAAAAGGCGTTTTCGAACACGGAGGAAAGCAGCGTGAGGCAGACGGGCAGTTTTGCGCTGCACGGCACGAAGAAGAGCGCCGCCGCGGCGCGCCGCTGCACCCGTTTGTTTTCCAGCCCCCGCGTCGAAGAGATCGCCGCCGCCGTACACCCGTAGCCGAGCAGGACGGAAAACGCCGCCCTGCCCGAAAGACCGAACTTCGCGAACAATCCGTCCGTCATAAACGCAAACACGGACATGAAACCGCTCTCTTCCAGAATCCCCAAAAAGAGATAGACAAGCGCGATCTGCGGCAAAAAGGAGAACACTCCGCCCGCGCCCGCAATGAGCCCGTCGCATACGAGCGAACGCACCGCGGGCGAAGAGATATGCCGCCCCGCCGCGTCGGACAGCACGTCAAACAGCCATTCCATCCCCCTCTTTCCCAGATCTCCCGGCATCCCCTTTCCGAAGGCGATAAAAAAGACCAGCCCCGCCGCGAAAAAGAAGGCGGGCAGCGCCGCAAAGCCGTTGAGGAAGAAGTCGTCGATTTTTCTGCCGCCTGCCCTTGCGGGCAAATAACCGCGTACCTGCCCCGTCCGTTCCCCGATTTTATCGGCGCGGGGAACGCAGTCGGCGGGGCGGATTGCCGAGAGCGCCGCCGCGAACGCCCTTGCCGAGCGTTTGCGCAGGGCGTCGACCTCCAGACAGGGAATGCCGAGCTCTTTTGCAAGCGCCCCGCAGTCGATTTTGCCGCCCCGACGGCGGAATTTTTTGCACATCGTCAGGGCGTAAACAGTGGGGATTTTTCGCTCCGCCAAAGCGCGGAAAAGGGAAAACGAACGGGGCAGGGTTGCGGCGTCCGCGACAAGCACGACGAGAAAGTCCCCCTTTTTCCGCTCCTTTTCGATATATTCCCCCGCGAGCTTTTCCTCCATGCTCATGCCGTCGAAGGAATACAAGCCGGGCAGATCGCAGACGATGTCCGCGCCCGAATAGCGGGAGGGGCGTTCGACGGCGCCCACCGTCACGCCGCAGTAATTCCCCGTGCTCGCATGCGCCCCCGTCAGGGCGTTGAAGAGGGTGGTCTTTCCGACGTTGGGATTGCCGACGAGCAGAATTTTCATCTCCCCGCCTCCCCGTATTCCGCGCCGTCCGTCGCCCCGCCCGGGCGGATTACGGAAATCTTTTCCGCAAGGCTCTTTCTCAGTCCCAGCCGTACGCCGCCGGCGTCCAAAAGGAAGGTGCTGCGGAAAAACACCGCCTTGACGAGCGTCACCTCCGCGCCCGGACGGACGTTCAGCATTTTCAGCCTTTCCCGCACGTCGTCGGGTGCGGCGATCTCCGCAATTTTCGCGCTTTCGCCCGCGCGCAGGCAGTCCAATGTCTCCATGGGACAAATATATGCGCACGATCGTCCGCCCATTCCCGCCCGCGCGAAAAATCAGCCCGCATAAAGCAGACAAATGCCCTTTTAAGCAAAAATTGTGTCCGGTTGCCGACTTTCTTATCCCCTCCGGTGCTGCGCACCACCTCCCCATACATCTTCGTTTCGTTAAATTTTTTCGGAGAAAAAATTTAACGAGAGTCCGCGGAAAATTTTACAGGACTCCTACCTTCGACACGCCGCGGTGCGGCTGACTGCCGGTTTCTTTCCTCTCTCGCGGCGCTGCCGCTCGTTTCACCTTGTTTCCGTTGTTTACAAGGGCAAAAAGAGCATAACAAGTGAAGCCCTTTTTGCGGATTTACTCTTATCCTCTCCGTCACTACGTGACACCTCCCCTTACCATAAGGGGAGGCATTTCTTATTCTGGCTTCCTTGTGCAAAGGGCGGTAGCGCAAACCGCACGCCCACATCATGGCTCCCTTGTGCAAAGGGAGCCGGCTGCCGTAGGCAGACTGAGGGATTGTCCTGCCCGTCATCGGCAAAAAGGCTTTTGCAGACCGTATGTATGCAAAAAAGACGCCTTTACGGCGCCTTTTCGCTCATTGATTCACATCTTTCCCATCCGCTTTTCCCCTCCGTCCGGTCTTCGGTTTACTTCCCTTCCGGACGATACAGCGGATAACGGGTTTTGTCCGCTTCCGTGATTTTCCGCACCACCCGGCAAGGCACGCCGAAGGCGACCACGCCCGCAGGGATGGACTTCGTCACCACGCTCCCCGCGCCGATGACCGAATCGTCGCCGATCGTGACGCCGGCGAGCACGGTCGTTCCCGCCCCGATCCAGACGTTATTCCCGACCGTAATCGGTCCCGCGGTCTCCAACCCAGCTTTGCGCTGTTCGGGGTCAATCGCGTGCTGAGCGGTCGTGAAACAGCAGTTCGGCGCGATAAAAACATGGTCGCCGAAGGTTACCTTTGCGCCGTCGGTGATGACGAGATTGTGGTTGGAATAGAAAAAATCCCCCACCGAAATATTGTACCCGTAATCGCACCAGAAAGGGGGCGTGACGACCACCTCTCTGCCCATCCTGCCGAAAAGCCCCGCAAGGATCTCCGCCTGCGCCGCCCGATCGTTGGGGCTGAGTTTGTTGTACCGCCAGCATTTGTCCTTGGCTTTGGCGATCTCCGCTTCAAAGGCGGGATTATAACACCCCTGAAACAGATACCCGACGGGCACCTCCGGCTTTTCCGTCATTCCGCCTGTCCCTCTCCGGCTTTCGCAGCGCCCTCCGCGACATTTTCCGCGGCTTCTGCGCCTTCCGCATCGCCGGAAAGATATTTTTCGATCTTCTCCGCGGCGTTCGCGCTCGGTCTGCCCACCCCTTTCAGCCAGTTGTGCAGCGCGCCCCGTGACACGCCCACCGCCGCCGCGAATTCGGCTTCCGACATCTTCTTTTCGTCCATGAATGCCCTGATCTTTTCTGCGATTTCCATAAAAAACCTCCCCGTAAATGTACTTTCATTATACCCGATCGTCCGCCCGTTGTCAAGCGATCCGACGCAATTCGTCTGCCGCAGCGTCGCCATCGAAAATGCGGTGAAAGCCCGAAAATCAATAGAGAAGAAAAAGTATATGAGGCATCATCTGACCATTACTTATTTTCAAGACTTAAATATAACTTTCCGTCTTTGATAAGCATTCTGGCACTTAAATCCTCAGAGTAATTCAATCCGTAGTCATCGACGGCAGACAAAATATTTTCCGCGGGAATTATATCGAATAATTCTTTTACATCTATAACATTTTTAACGAGATTATTGTTCTCATCGTAAATATCCAACCCATCGGCGTACGCAACGATTCCGAATATTTTCCCGTCTTTGCATCCGATATCAATTTCCGGTTCCCAACCGTACTTAACCATAAGATTCAAATTAAAAATAAATCTTTGTATGTTAAATGCACTGCTTTTCGCCATATAACTCTTCCTCCCCTGACAAATAAAAAGATTACTTATCAAACCCGATCTCCATTTTACATGATACAATTTAAAAAAGAGACCCTCATCGAGCCTCCTTTTGCTGGCTTTAATAGATAGAAGTGCTACCCACTCTGTTTTCTAATTTATGCTTAGATTCAAACTAACAAATACAACATAACTCTTATATCTTGCTAAAATTATTAATCTAGAATTATAATTTCTTCATTTAAAAACCAATTATTTTTCATAGCGGTTGCTTTCACTGCTTTGCTGTCTTGAGTATAAGCAATAATAGCTAAACTTTTTTGTGCTCGCGTACAAGCAACATAAAAAAGGCGGCTGGTCCTTGCCGTACTATTATCTTTACCTAGTAATCACTTTGTCCTAATGAAAAAAATTGCTCCGATAAATTATTAAAATCATTTGGTATCTTTGCTGTTCTTTGGTTAGTTTCCATCTGAATTTGTCCAATTTTTACACTACCAATATCAATTCTTTTCCCATCTTTAACATAAATCAAATTATATTTAGTTTCATATTGAAACCAATCATCCCAATTATCTTTAATTAAAATTACTGTGTCATCATGATAATTTAAACTTAACGGACTACTATAATAAACGACGAATTTCAATTTGATTCTCCTTTGATTAAATCAATTTTTTCATCTATAATTCCTATTTGTAAGAAATCTATCATACTTTCTCCCATTTATATTAATATTTAATATAGTATGATAGAAAAACGCACAGATAGCAAATTACTGTTTTCAGCAAAACCATGAAAAATGCTGGAGATCATTTTTTCATCTTAACGCAAAATGGTTTCGAAAAGCCGTTGCCCTCAATCTTTTTGCTTGCATATCAGTTAATTTGTTGCTGAATAATAGATTCAGTTATGAAACTATAACTGTACAAAAACGTGTGACATTTTCATTCAGTATCAACGCCACAAAGGAGAACCATGTTGTAAAGTCGTTAAATAAAAACAACCGCAGTTTCTTTCGCTTCCATCTTATCCATGCTGATTGTCCACTCAACAAGCTCTGGTTGCGTCGTTACCCCACCAGGTTGTCTCGATATATCAAAAATAAACTCAAGAACTCCATTTTCAAATACTATATTTTCAAGAGAAGCACTAAAACATTCGGACAACGAAAACAGGATGACCGCCACCATTTTTTGTTCCAAATCAATGGGAGGAACTTCATCATAAGCCTCTTCCAATTGTGACTGTTCCGTCAAAAGAATCACTCTTTCTTCCGGCAAGGTATCATCATAAAAATACTCTTCACTGTTAGGATCATCCGGATCATAATTCTCGTTCAGATAGGGAACCTTGATCCGATTCTGTTCTGCATATAAAAAACTTTTCTTCACGTTACCAAAAGGGAACGCATTATAAGGAAGCGACGGACTTCCTTCGCCGCATCCCGAAAAAATACTGGTAACGGCTATTAAAAGCAACACCCCCGCCAAGATGATCGACGTACGCTTTTTCATGACATACCTCCGTACCTTTATTACTTTATTATGAAAAAGGCGCAACAAAACATATCTGCTCTGTTGCGCCGAAGTCGTATTCCATCGGATTCACCTCCCACTTATCACTTACTTATTTCTCTCCTAATAAACTCCTAATTTCGTTATATTGTACCTTTACAATATCATTTTACCATAAAAGAACGAGATTGTCAATAGTTTTTGAAAAAAATGTTTAATTATTTTTCAAATGCATGATATACCATAAAAATTGAAGAAAACGAGCCGCTCCTTAGGCTCGTTTTCTTTTTACTCAACCTGTTCCGTTATACTTAATCCGCCCTTCAAGTAAATAACGATCGACTTATCCTTCATCACCCTTATTAATCCGACCAGCCGCCTGACCATCACATCGTCATATTGACTGAAACAAAGCTCCGTATCCGATAAAGCTTCTTTGACGTCCTCTATCTCGGCCTTACATACGCCCGCATGGCTCAAAGATATGCGCGTTTCGCAAATTACCGTGTTCGACATCGACAGGGCGCTTTCGGAGATCCCCGTAAGCCGCACCTATATCTATACGCGGCAAGTATGGCATAACGCTTTTGTCAAAGCCTGCCGATACGGCATTGCGGTGCAAAATCCCCTTGACCTGTGCGAACATGTCCGTTATACCAAAAAGCGCGGAAAAGCCCTTACAATCGCCGAACAGGAAGCTTTTTTCAAGCGGCTGGAATGCTCCCGCGCCAAGTGGCTCATGCTCTTTTACATCTATACGGGCGTTCGCCGCACGGAAGCGCTTACCCTCGAATGGCAGGACGTAGACGAATCGGAAAATCTTATCCTCATCAAAGGCACCAAGACCGCCGACAGCTATCGCCATATCCTTTTGACGGACGATGTAAAAGCCATTTTGGACGGACAGCGCAAGCAGACGGAACGGGAACGCGGCTCCCGCTACGAGAGCAAACGCCCCGAACGTGTCTTTGATTATTCCCCCTGCTACATCAGTCAGGCGTTTAAGAAACTTTGCCCCGCCCATAAGCTACACGACCTGCGACATACCTTTATAACCCGTTGCGCGGAAAGCGGCGTAAACGTGACCGTTTGTCAACAGCTTGTCGGACACTCTACCCCGCAACTTACGCTCGGCATATATACGCACGTCATGGACGATTTCAAGCGCGCCGAAGCCCTCAAATTTTGCATAAATCCGCGCTTCAAGTAGCACGTACAAAAAATCGTGTTCGGTGTTTTCGGCTATGAAAAAGGATTTCCGAAAATCTCGGAAACCCTTTTATTTGCTGGCGCCGATTGAGTGACTGTGTACGAACTCAAAGGGAAAGAAGAAGCAGATCGGGATTGCTCCTCGACCTGCTTTTCTATATCTTCCACGTATGATTTGGAAAAGCGTTCCGTTGAAAATCTCTCTTGGAAGTTGTATGTAATGATCATGTGATCGCCGTACCAAATAACTTCCCGCACAAAGGTATTCACGAGCAGTTTGCGAACCTTGATATCATCGGGGTCTTCAAATACTTTGGATAGCAGGAATTTTTCTACTTCCTCGACAGACAAATGAGCATACGACTTTTGAGTTGCTTTATTAATCTCTATTTCCAATTCGTTTAATTCCGCCTGCAAGCCGTTGAGCCTGTCTTTGGTGAAGTCCGTGATGATGCCCTGCTCGATGGCTTTGACGATATTATCTGCTGCTTTCTTGGTATCATCCCTTTTTCTCATGAGGATCTGCAAGCCGGAATCGTCCTGCATCATTTTCTCATGTACTTTGACGACGGTCTCGGCGATTCGCGTGATGATGCTGTTTCTGCGAAGCATCGCCACCGTCGCCTGAATGACATAATCTTCCAGCACTTGCTTTTTGACCGCTTTGCAGTCGCAATCTTCTTGCTTACGGCGTTTGGAGAGGCAGGAATAGTAATAATGAATTTCGCCAGTCTTGCTCGTGCCGCTCTCGCCGACCATTCTGTGCTTACATTTTCCGCAGATGAGTTTTCCGGAAAGGATGTAGTCGAAAATTTCCTTCTTGCGCCCGGGTGCGTTTTTGTTTTCTTCATTGATGGCGTTCACTTGCATCCACAACTCCTTTGAAATGATTGCAGGGAAAACTTTGTCGTAGTCTTCTCCCTTATGAGTGACAACACCTGTATAGCGTTTGTCATGTAAAACCTTATATACAAATTTGTGCGTGATGTACTTTCCGTTTTTGCGACGAAAGTTTTTTTCTTTCAGTTCGTCCGCAATCGTCTGTGCTTTATAGCCTTG
>DVGN01000090.1 GCA_018712725.1 Candidatus Scatosoma pullicola | reverse complement strand
TCAGCGCCGTGCGATCCGTCCGGATTATTCCATTCTTCTCCGTCTTTCCCGTCTTTTTCCCCTTTCTCTTTTTCCGCCCGCACAAAAGAAGCGAACGATTCCGCCTTCTCCTCTTCCGGCGTCATGCGATAGACCAACGGCTGCGGCGCCTGCTCCTCCGTTTCCTCTTCGGGCAGCTCCGCCTCTTCCTCCCCTTCTTCGCCGTTCCCCTCCTCTTTCTCCGAAGGGCGGCAAATTTTTGCGACAATGCCGATCAGGACGTGAACGAGCAAAATACAGCCGCCGACGATGAGCATTCCCTTGCCGGCGCCTTCGGCCTCTTCGTCCGACAGCAAAAGTATCCCTGCCAATACGAGCAGCAGAGCCACGGTAAACACGATGCCGCAAAGGATTTTCAAAAAATATTCCAGCCTTTTTCCGAGCTTTCTTCCGCCGAAAACAGTCTCCGCCAAATCGGCATAGGCGGTAAGGATCGGCGTCAGAATGACTTCCAGCAGCAGCTCCAACAAAACTTCCATTTTCTCCCTCCCCACAATCCGCCGCCCGCCGCCTTTCATCCCACCGCACGGGCATACGGACATACGGCAGAGCGTTCGCCGCAGCCCTGCCCCTTCCGTTTTGCCGTCCGAAAAAATTACGGGCGCACCGGCTCTGTCCGGCGCGCCCGACCTTTATATTTTATTCCGCGTCGTCGCCGTCCGATTCTTCCGGCTCGTCGGCGCCGTCGGTCTGGATTTCGTCGTCGACGCCTTCGGCTTCATCGGCTTCATCGGCTTCTTCCGCCTCCACTTCCTCCGCGCCTTCCGCGAGTTCTTCGGGGGTGAGGTCGGCAGCCGTCTCTTCGGGCGCCTCCGTCTCCGCTTCGTCGTCCCGTTCGGTGACGTCTACGGTGGCGACCAGGCTGTCCTTGACGTTCATGACCCGCACGCCGCGCGTCGCCCTGCCGATATGGCTGATGGAATCGGCGTGCATGCGGATAATGGTGCCGCCCGTGGTGATGATCATGATGTCGTTGTCGTCGGAAACGAGTTTCATATTGACGAGATAGCCCGTCTTTTCGTTGAACACGCCCGCCTTGATGCCCTTGCCGCCGCGGCTCTGCAAGCGGTAATCGTCCACGGAAGTCCGCTTGCCGTAGCCCTTGGAAGTCAGCGTGAAGATGTCGAGATCGGGATCGACGACCAGCATATCGACCAGTTCGTCCCCTTCGGCGAGCCGCATCGCCCGGACGCCCGCCGCCGTCCTGCCCATGGGGCGGATGCCGCTTTCGGAGAAGCGCACGCACTTGCCCGCGCGGGAGGCGACCATGATCTCGTTCTCGCCCGTCGTGAACTGCACGGAGATGAGTTCGTCCCCCTCCTGCATGCGGATGGCGATCTTGCCGTTTTTGGGGATATGGTCGTATTCCTTGGTGGACGTCTTTTTGATGACGCCCTTTTTGGTGGCGATGACGATATAGCCGCCGTCCCCTTCCTTGACGGGCAGCACCGATTCGATGCGCTCGCCCTGATCGAGCCGGACGATGTTGACCACCGCCCTGCCCCGCGCCGTGCGGTTGGCTTCGGGGATCTCGTACCCCTTCACCGAATACACCTTGCCCAAAGACGAGAAGAGCAGAATGTCGTCGTGCGTGGAGCAGATGAACATCTTTTCCACATAGTCCTCGTCCTTGGGGCGGTGGGCGGTGATGCCCATGCCGCCGCGGCCCTGCGCCTTGTATTCGGACACGGGCAGCCGCTTGATGTAGCCGGAACGGGTGAGGGAAATGACGACGTCCTCTTTATCGATGAGGTCTGCCTCTTCGATGGAGCCGTAATCGACGGAGATCTCCGTCTTTCTCGGGGAAGGATAGCGGTTTTTGATGTCGATGAGGTCGGCGCGGATGATCGCCATCACCCGGCTCTCGTGGGCGAGGATGTCCTTGAGGTCGGCGATCGTCGCGTGCAGCGCGTCGAGTTCCTCTTTCAGCTTCTCCACTTCGAGAGAGGTCAGCCGCTGCAACCGCATTTCCAGAATGGCGTTCGCCTGTTTGTCGTCCAACTCGAAGGCTTCGGTCAGGCGGGTGCAGGCTTCGTTTTTGTCCGCCGATTCCTTGATGATTTTGATGACTTCGTCGATGTTCGCGAGCGCGAGAACCAGCCCTTCCAGAATATGCGCCCGCTCTTCCGCCTTGTTCAGCTCATACCTGGTACGGCGGGTGATGACTTCTTTCTGATGTTCAAGATAATAGCGGAGGATGTCGCGGAGGTTGAGCGTGCGCGGCTCGGTGCCGTTCTCCACGAGCGCGAGCATGATGATGCCGTCCGAAACCTGCAGGTTGGTGCGCTTGTAGAGGGTGTTGAGAACCACCTGCGCGTTGGCGTCCTTCTTGCATTCGATGACGACGCGCATGCCGTCGCGGTCGGATTCTTCGCGGATGTCCGAAATGCCTTCCAGCCGCTTGTCCTTGACCATGTCCGCGATCGTCTTGATGAGCTGCGCCTTGTTGACCTGATAGGGAATCTCGGTGACGACGATGCGCTGCCGGGCGTTGCCGCCCGTGCCGTAGTCCTCTATTTCGCACTTGGAGCGGATGACGATCCTCCCCTGCCCCGTCCGGTACGCCTGGCGGATGCCCGCGCGGCCCATGATGATGCCCCCCGTCGGGAAGTCGGGCGCGGGGATGTACTGCATGAGCTCGTCCACCGTGATTTCGGGATTGTCGATCATCGCCACCGTGCCGTCGATGACTTCGGCGAGGTTATGGGGCGGGATGTTGGTCGCCATGCCCACCGCGATGCCGTCCGAACCGTTGACGAGCAGATTGGGGAAACGGGCGGGCAGCACCACCGGCTCCTGTTCGTTGCCGTCGAAGTTGGGGATGAAATCCACCGTCTCCTTGTCGAGATCGCGGAGCATTTCCGCCGCCAGCTTGGACAGTCTGGCTTCCGTGTAACGCATGGCGGCGGGGGAGTCCCCGTCCACGCTTCCGAAATTGCCGTGCCCGTCCACGAGCGGGAAATTGATCGTGAAATCCTGCGCGAGACGGACGAGCGCGTCGTACACGGACAAATCGCCGTGGGGATGATATTTACCGAGGGTGTCGCCGACGATACGGGCGCACTTGCGGTACGCCTTGTCGTTGTACAGCCCCATTTCGTGCATGGAATAGAGAATGCGCCGGTGCACCGGTTTGAGCCCGTCCCGCACGTCGGGGATCGCCCGCGACTTGTTGACCGCCATCGCGTAGGCGATGAACGAGCGTTTGAGTTCTTCGTCCACCTCCACGTCCAGCATCTTGGTCATCGCGAGCGTCTTTTTGAACTCTTCGGTCAATTCCGGGCTCGTTTCCTTTTTCGCCATAATTGCTCCTTATACGATTGGTTTTTCTTTGCGATTATTCTTTGCGTTGTTTTTTGCCGACCGGACTTCCATCCCCTCCGGCGCTTCGCGCCACCTCCCCTTACCATAAGGGGAGGCATGAAGGAGAGGCTCGCCACCTCCCCTTACCATAAGGGGAGGCATGAGGCGGGGACTTCGCCCCTACACCCTGGCCCCTTGCGCTAAAAGCTGTCGACGCCTGCCGTCACACCTTGGCTCCCTTGTGCAAAGGGAGCCGGCTGTCCGCAGGACAGACTGAGGGATTGTCCGTCCGGTTTCCGATTTGTTACATCGGAAGGTGAGAAGAGGGCGCTTCCTTTCCGACGGGAGAGACAGGGAAAGAGCCGCGCTCCGTCACACGTCCAGATCGGTGACGAGAGAGGCGTTTTCTTCGATAAACTTCCGCCTGAGTTCGGGGTTTTCGCCCATCAGCATCGCGAACATCTGATCCGCTTCCGCCGCGTCCTCCATCGTCACGCGCACCAACGTGCGGGTGGCGGGGTTCATCGTCGTGTCCCAAAGCTGTTCCTTGCTCATCTCGCCCAGGCCCTTATACCGCTGATATTCGACCTTGGACGTCGCCGCCGCGTCGTAGGCGATCTTTTCCTCTTCGGTGTAGAGATAGTCCTCTCTGCCCTTGCTGGTCGCCTTGTACAGCGGGGGCTTCGCCGAATACACGTGCCCGTGTTCGATGAGCGGGCGCATGAAGCGGAAGAGGAAGGTGAACAGCAGGATGCGGATATGCGCGCCGTCCACGTCGGCATCCGTCATGGAGATGATGCGGTCGTAGCGCAGCTTGCTCTCGTCGAAATCGTCTAAAATGCCGCAGCCGAACGCCGTGATCATCGATTTGATCTCTTCGTTTTCCAAAACGCGGTTGAGGCGCACCTTTTCCACGTTGAGGATCTTGCCGCGGAGGGGCAGGATCGCCTGGAATCTGCGGTCTCTCCCCTGTTTCGCCGTGCCGCCTGCCGAATCCCCCTCGACGATGTAGATCTCGCAGAGCTCGGGACGGCGGTCGGAGCAGTCGGCGAGTTTCCCGGGCAGCGTGGAGGATTCCAGAATCCCCTTTCTGCGGGTGAGTTCGCGGGCGTTTCTCGCCGCGTCGCGCGCCTTCTGCGCCGTCACGCAGCGGAGGACGAGTTCCCGCGCGATGGCGGGATTTTCTTCGAGGAAGGTACCCATGTGTTCGCTGACGCACTTGTTGACGAAAGCGCGGATAAAGCTGTTGTTGAGCTTGTCCTTGGTCTGCGATTCGAACTGCGCGTTGACCAGCTTGACGGAGACGACCGCCGTGATCCCCTCCCGGACGTCCTCGCCCGTGAGTTTGTCGTTCTCTTTGAGGATGTTCAGCTTTCTGCCCGCGTCGTTGATGACCTTGGTCAGCGCCATTTTCAGGCCTTCGACGTGGGTGCCGCCGTCGATCGTGTTGACGTTGTTGGCGTAGCTGTAAATGACTTCGTTATAGCTCTCGTTGTACTGAATCGCAACTTCGCACACGGTGTCGCCGTCCGATTCTTCGAAATACACGGGCTGGGGGAAGAGGACTTCGTCCCGGTTTTTGTTGAGTTCTTCAACGAAGGAACGGATGCCCCCCTCATAGCAGAAGGAGTCCTTTTTCTCCTCTCCGGGACGCTTGTCTTCGAGGGTGATGCGCAGACCCTTGTTGAGATAGGCGAGCTCGCGCAGCCTGCCCTTCAGGGCGTCGTAATTGAACACCGTCGTCTCGAAGATCTCGTCGTCGGGCATGAAGGTGACTTTGGTGCCCGTGATGTCGGTGTCCCCGACGATCGCCACGGAGCGCTGGGGAACGCCGCGGTTATACACCTGCTTGTAGACGTGTCCGTTCTGATACACCTCCGCTTCCAGCCATTCGGAGAGGGCGTTGACCGCCTTGACGCCGACGCCGTGCAGACCGCTGGAAACTTTATAGCCCGAATCGCCGCCGAACTTGCCCCCCGCGTTCACCTTGGTGAACACGACTTCGAGGGTGGAAATCCCCTCCTTGGGGTGGATGTCCGTGGGGATCCCCCTGCCGTTGTCCTGCACCGTGCAGCTGCCGTCCGCGTTGAGCGTCACTTCGATGTGGGTGCAGTACCCCGCCAGCGCTTCGTCGATGGAGTTGTCCACCACTTCGTGCACGAGATGATGCAGCCCCTTGGCGTCCGTCGAAGAAATGTACATCCCCGGACGCTTGCGGATGTGTTCCAGACCGTCCAGCACCTGAATTTGTTCCGCGCCGTATTCGTTTTCCACTTTTTCAGCCATTTTAGCGAAACTCCCGTATCGCGCCCGCGCGCGCGTGCGCTTTGTTGTTTTACTTATTTTGTACATTATACCATATCCGCGCGAAAAAGTACAGCGTTTTGCCGCGGTTTTTTGTTTTTATTTTGCAGAGAGGGCGTTTTTCGCGTTTTTTCGCCCCTTGGCGGGGTTTTTCCCGCTTCCCCGAGAAGAGATACGCCCCGGCGCATAAAAATGCATACAGCCCCGTTTTTTGCCCGAAAGAAGGACGGCGCCGGAAACGGGACTTTCGGGAATATTTTGCCGCACCTGTCGGCGATGATTGCCTTACGGCAATAGGACGCAAACCCGCGGTTTGCTTGATTGGGAAATGCTTTCGGCTGTCGCCGAGTGATTGCCTTGCGGCAATGAAGGCGCAAGTCTTACGACTTGCTTATTTTGGGAATGGGTTACGCCTGACGGCGCTGACCGCTGACGCGGTAGGACGCAAAACTGCGTTTTGCTTATATTGGGAAAGAGTGCGCCTTCGGCGTTTGATTGCCTGCGGCAATGGTTTTCTTTTCGTGGGC
>DVGN01000089.1 GCA_018712725.1 Candidatus Scatosoma pullicola | reverse complement strand
TTGCCCGCGCCCGAGATCGCCTGGTAGGTGCAGACGGCGGCGCGGACAATGCCGAATTTCTTCAAGGGGTGCAGGAGGGGGACATAGGATTGCAGCGAACAGTTGGATTTCACCGCGATAAATCCCCGCTTCGTCCCCAGCCGCTTTTTCTGGAAGGGGATGACGGAGAGATGTCCGGCGTTGATTTCGGGAATGACCATGGGCACGTCCGGGGTGAAGCGGTGGGCGGAATTGTTGGACACGACGGGAATCTCCCGCTTTGCGTATTCCTCTTCGAGACGGGCGGTCGCCCCCTTGTCCATATTGACGGCGCAAAAGACGAAATCCACCCGCTTTGCGATCTCGCCGATGTCCTTTTCCGCGTCGTAAACGACCATGTCCGCAAACGCGGCGGGGACGGGCTCGCCTTCAAACGCCCATTTGCCCTTTACCGCCTCCGCATACGCCTTTCCCGCCGAACGCCCGGACGCCGCCAGCGCGGTCACGCGGAAGAGGGGGTGGGAGGAGAGGAGGAGCAGAAAGCGCTGTCCGACCATGCCGGTCGCGCCGATGACGCCCACGTTATACTGTTTCATAAAAGTTCTCCTGTATGGTTTCATTTCATAAAGGGCAAGAAAAAAGACGGCTTTGCCGTCTGATGCCCGGTGTTTTCCGCCCCCCGCGGAAAGGCGCGGAAGGGGGATAAATAGCGCATCACGGACGGTGACAGTCATACGGATGTTATTCCGCATGACCGGCGCGGAAAGGGGAGCCGCACCTCGGCGGGGATGCCCTTTCCCTCCGCCGCGCGTTTTCGGACGCTCCCTTTTCCGTCCCGCGGCGGGTTACTCATGCTCGCCCGCTCCTCTATTTACGCATTTATTCTATCATATGCGCGCGCAAAAGTCAAAGATTTTTGGCGCCCCGCGAATTTTATTTGAAATTTTCACCGTATTTCCCTTGAAAAAATCGCGGATTTGTAGTACAATATATCCGTCGGGCGTTTCAGAGCGCCCGGATTTGTCCGGGACAAGCCCGGAAAGACCTCGGAAAGACATCGGAGTTATCGCACATGGCACAGGAAAAAAAGGGGCTTATCGCCCGCATGTTAGAAGGTAAAGAGCGCAGCGAGGAATATGCGCGCAGCACGTTGCCCACCAATCGCTGGCAGCTCTTTTTTGATATTTTCAAAGGGAATTTCGGGAAGATCGTAAAAGTCAATTTTCTCATCCTTCTCTTTTTTATCCCGATGATCGCCATCATCGTACTGTTTATGTTGCTCGGCAACACCAACAACGCCATTTATCCCTTCGGTTCCAACCTCACGACCGGATATCCGGCGCAGCCGAACACGGCGGGGCTTTCGGAAATGCTCAAATTGCAGTCGGACGGCTTCATGTACGGCGCTTTCGTCCTCGCTTCCTTTATCGCCGCCATCGGGCTGGCGGGCGGGATGTACGTCATCCGCAACATGGTGTGGACGGAAGGCATCTTCGTCGCCAACGATTTCTGGCGGGGGGTAAAGCTCAACTATTGGAACGCCCTGGAGGCGGCGCTCTTCTTCTGCCTCGTTACGCTCGTCGCCAAATTTCTGATCAATACGGCGGAACTGACCTTCGCCGTCCAGGAGATCGGCGGCTTTCAGCGGGTCATGTTCCGCATATCCCAGGCATTCAGCTGGGTCCTGATCGGGCTTGCGGCGATGATGTCCTTGTGGATGATCGCGCTCGGCGTCAACTATAAGCAGGGGATCGGGACGCTCATCAAAAATTCCTTTCTGATGACGATAGGCATGTTTCCGCAGTCGATTTTCTTCGGTTTTCTCGCTCTTCTGCCCTTCGGAATATTCCTGCTCGGGGATTTCCTGCCTTTGTTCACGGTGATCGGGGTGATTTTCGTCCTCCTGTTTGCCTTTGCCTACGCTCTGCTCGTCTGGCTGGATTTCGGGCAGTGGGCGTTCGATAAGTTCATCAATCCCAAGATCGAAGGCGCGAAGGTCGGGCGCGGCATCTACAACAAGGACGGCACGAGCGCCGCCGAAGGCGGAGAGAGCGCCGCTGCCGCAGAGTACCGTCGGGTCATTCTCGCGGCGGGTAAATCCAAACTCGTCTCCCGTCCCATCAAGCCCATCGACGACTCTTTGCAGGTGTACGAGCTGCCTTCTTCCTTCACGCGCGAAGACTTGCAGCGGCTGCGCGAAAGCAAGCAGAACATCGCGGAGGACACCGCCGCCTACGAGGAAGAACACAAGAACGACCTCCGTTATGTCGAATACAACAAGCAGTTCGAAGAGCGCGAAAAGGCGCTGCAGGACGAGACGGACAAGAAGGGCAGAAAGAAGAAGCGCAAACCGCCCAAGATGCTCGGCGAGTGACGGGGCGAAGCGGGAGGGCGTCCGCATCCGGGCGCCCGGGTCCCTTCCGGAAGGAGCCTGAAAATGAAAAGAAAGAGGGCATACGGCGCGCTTGCCGGATGGTTCGAATATCTCAACGATGACTGCGGCTATGATAAGTGGTCGCAGTATTTAATTTCCGGGATCGGGAAGTTTCCCGCCGCGCGGTCGGGATTGGACATCGGCTGCGGCAGCGGCAGATTCACGCGCGATTTCCGGCGGGCGGGGTATGAGATGACGGGTCTGGACGTCTCCCCCGAGATGCTCGCCAAGGCGGAGCAGCTCGCCCGGGAGGAGAAGATTTCCCTGCGCTGGCTGCAAGGGGACATCTGCCGTTTCCGCACTCCCGAAAAATTCGATTTCGCCATTGCCGTCAACGACTGTTTCAACTATATTTCCAAAGAAAAACTGCCCGCGGCGTTTGGAAACGTGAGAAGCGCGTTACATAAAAATGGGGCGTTTCTCTTCGACGTGAGTTCTCCGCGCAAATTCCGCGAAAAGATTGCAGATACTGTCTGTGCGGACGACCGGGAGGACATTACCTATCTCTCCTTCAATTCCATGGACGGGGATCGGGTGACGATGGACGTGACCCTCTTCGTCCGCCGTCCGGACGGCGCGTTCGACCGTTTGGACGAACGGCACGTCCAATACGTTCACGAGCCCGCCTGTCTTGCGGAGCTGCTGCAAAAGAGCGGATTCGAACTGTTGAAGGAAGAGGGGCTGTACGGAGAGGACGAAAGGACGTCGGACAGGATCTGTTTTCTCGCCCGCAGGGCGTAGACGGCGTTTTCCCCGTAATTTTTTGCGGAAGGTATCCGAAGATGAAAAACGTACTCAGAACTCTCATCGGCGGGGGACAGGTCTCCCTCACCCTCATAGACGGAACGGAGATCGTGCGGGAGGCGATCCGCCTGCACGTGCTTTCCCGCGCTTCGGCGATCGCACTCGGGAAAACCCTGCTCGACATGACCTTTATAAGCGCTTCCCTCAAAGAGGAAAAACATTCGGTGTCCGTCTCCGTGCGCGGAAACGGGGAGGGCGGAGAAATTTCCGTCTCGGGAAACGGCAGGCTGGAAATGCGCGGCTATATCGGCGACACCTCCGTTCCCGTCCTTCCGGGCGAAAGGGAGGAAGAGGCGGAGACCCGCTGTCTGGGCGCGGAGGGCTCCGTCACCGTCATCCGGGACGACGGCTACGGCGGACTTCCCTTCGTCGGCTCCTGCCTGCTCCCCGCGTCGGGCGGCGTGGACGCGGCGTTTGAGGAATATTATCGCATCAGCGAACAGCTTCCCACCCGCATCGCCTCCGTCCTGCACTTCGAAGGCGACGAACTCGCCTTTGCGGGCTGTGCGGCGCTGCAACCCCTGCCCGACGCCGACAAATCCCTTCTCGATTTCCTCCCGAAGGGGGAAGAGCTGCGAAAAATCGCGGCGGAGATCGGGCGGCTGGGAACGGAAAAGTGCGCAAAAGAATATTTTTCGGCAGATTCCGCGGCATTCGCGCTTCGGGAGGCGGCATATAAATGCAACTGTTCGAAGGAATACCTCTCGGGAGTATTGCTCTCTCTCGGCAGGGAGGAATTGGAGGACATCCTCCGCACGGAGGGGGAGATCCGGGTGCATTGTCACTATTGCAACAAGGACTACCGTTTCACCGCAGAGGACGTGAAGAAGATGTTTCCCTGAGGGGAAGGGGAGAGTATGGGAGAGAAGAAGATATTAAAAATCGATTTCAGCCGCAGGCGGCTGCGGGAGCGCGCGGAAAAGTTCTACGACGAAGGAAACTACCTTTCGGCGCTCCGCTTTACTTATAAGGAAATGTCCCTGTACGGCGGAGACGGGGAGATCTACGCTCTGCTCTCGGACATCTACGAGAACATGGAGCTGTATTCGTCCGCCGTGAACTGTTGGTTCCGCTTTATGGACAACTGCTCGGGGGAGGATCTCCCCGACATTTACGAAGGACTTGCCGTCAATTATCTGAATATGGGCAAGGAGGCGCAGTCCGCCTTTTATTACAACAAACTCATCGACGCGGACGACGGTCTCACCGAAGAGAACAAGGCGGAGATCGCCGAAGCGTTTTCGGGGAACAAGCGAAGCAATTTCCGCTTCGTCTATCCGCCCCGTTTCGCCGATTATTCCCGGGAAACGGACGCGGGCGCGCGCGCCCTCAAAAACGGCGACTGCAAAAAGGCGATCGCCATTCTCTCCCGCGTGGAGGAAGGTTCTCCCGACTACCGCGCGGCGCGGGAGATGTCCGCCGTCGCCTATCTGCTGTCCGAAGATTCGGCTTCGGCGGAGAAAATCTGCCTCGAATTGCTCGCCGAGAATCCGGCGGACGTGCAGGCGGCGGCGACCCTCGCCGCCGTGTACACCGGGCAGGGTCGGAAGGAAGAGAGCAGGGCGATCGCGCTCCGGCTGTGCGAACTCAAAGACACGACGCCCGAAGAGACGTATAAAATCGCTACCGTCTGCTGCGAAAACGAGCTGCACGAAAAGGCGTTCGAAAAATTTGTGCAGCTGGAAAAGGTCATTCCCTACGACGGAAACATGCTCTATTTCAAGGCGGTTTCCGCCTATAAGAGCGGTCGGAAAGAGGCTGCCGTGGACGCGATGGAAAAACTCTGCACCATCTATCCCGACGCCGCCGTCGCGGAATACTACCTGAAAGCGATGCGCCGCCATGCCGACGACCCCGAACGCGAGCCTGAGCCCGAACTCACCTATTTTTACCGCGTGCCGCAGGAGGAACGGGAAAAGCGCTGCCGCGCGCTCGTGCGGCTGGGGAAGTACCCGCGGACGGAAGCCGAACTGTTCGGGGCGCTCGCCGCGAAAGAGGGGTATTTCCGCTGGTGTTTCGACGAGATGGACGGCATGGAACGGGATCTGCAGTATCTTGCCGTCGTCGTGGCGGAACATACCCGCGAAGACGGCTTTCTGCGGGACGTCCTGCTCGACTGCGAGGTTTCGGATATCCTGAAAGTCGAACTTCTGCGCCTCCTGTTCGCGCGCAACGAGGAGAACGGCTTCGGCGTGGTCATCTGCAACATCTATCGGGATATCCGCGTCTATCGGGTGAAGATCGGACAGAAGCGGCATCGGAAATTCGTGGACGCCTATGCCAAGACGGCTTCCAAATTTTCCGTCATCGACGATTCCTACGGGCGGCGCATCCGGGATACGGCGGAATCCCTGTACCGCGTCTTTACGGAAAAGGGGTGCTGGGAGCTGGCGGACAACTCGGACGATCTCGCCTGTGCGCTCTATCTTCTCGCCGGGCTGAAAGAGCTGGGTACGGACGCGCGTTCCGTCGCGCCGGCTTTCGACGCCGCTCCCGACCGGGTGGACGCGATCATGGAAAACGCATTGTCCTGAAAGCGGACGGAGACCGCTCACCGATATTCCGGACAAGGGAAATTTATAAGGAGAAAGCACATTATGAAACCCATCGATCTGGACGGGCTGTTCGACGAAAAGCTCGCCCTGTACATGGAAGAAAACAAGGGCAAATACACCGAACGGCAGTGGGAAAACCTCATTCCCGCCCTCTATCGGAAATTCGGAGATACTTATGTGGCGAAGATCAGAGCCACGCCCAAGGCATACTATGCGGCGATGTCGGACGAAGAACTCGTCTCTACCTTTTCCGCCCACCTTGCCGAACATATTCCCGTTCCCGATTTCCTCTGTTCGGAATTGGAAAAGCGGGATTGCACGGATGCCCTTCTGACCCTCTTGTCGGAAGGGGACGGGGAAACCGTCTTGTACGTCATAAACCTGATCGGCGCGGACGAGCGGGCGTTTCCCGTCTATTTTTCCCTGCTGACGGGAGAGGCGGACGAGGACGTGAAGGACGCCGCCGCGGAAAAGCTCAAAGAAAGGGCGGACGCCGCGAAGGAAAAGGCGGTTGCCCTTTACCGGGAAGGGGTGGAAAAGGAATATATGCTGGAAATTCTCGCCCGCGTGACGGCGCGGGACGAAGAGGTCTTCCGCATCCTTCTGGACGCCTTTCTCGCGGGCGGGGAGAAACTTCCCCTGCACGCGGGCTATCTCGCCTCTTACGGGGACGAGCGCGCCCTTCCTTATTTAATGAACCGGATAGAGGATCGTTCGATCGGATTCGTGGAATTTCAGGAACTCAAATACGCCATCGAAGCGTTGGGCGGGGAATACGATGAACCGCGCGATTTTTCGGGGGACAAGGACTATCTCCGCGTCGAAGACGCCTCTTTGAAAGAGGGCTTCGGCAAGCTCCCCAAGAGCTGATTTTTCCTTTTCCGCCGATAGAAGGCGCACTTCCCTTTTCAAAAACCTTCATAAACGCATTTGCCTCCGCATATATTAAACCGTAGCGTTTGAAATGCGGAGGTCTTTTTGCGCGAACCTCCGCGCAATCGGAGGTCGGTATATGGAAAATTACAGCGTTTACGAAGATATTGCCCGCCGCACGAACGGCGATATCTATATCGGCGTCGTGGGTCCGGTGCGGACGGGAAAATCCACGTTCATCAAGCGGTTTATGGAAGAGCTGGTCATTCCCTCTGCCGACGAGTCGGCGCGGGCGGTCATGCGGGACGAACTTCCCCAATCTGCGGCGGGCAGAACGGTCATGACGACGGAACCCAAATTCGTCCCCGCGCACGCGGCGAAGATTTCCGTCCGCGAAGGGGCGGAGGCGTCCGTGCGGCTGGTGGACTGCGTGGGCTTTGCCGTGGAGGGGGCGGGCGGCTTCGAAGAGGACGGGGGTCCCCGGCAGATCAAGACCCCGTGGAGCGATTCTCCCATGCCATTCGAACAGGCGGCTGCGCTCGGCACGGAAAAGGTCATCCGCGATCATTCGACGATCGGCGTTCTCGTGACGACGGACGGCAGCATCGCGGATATTCCGCGCGCCGCATATCTGCCCGCGGAGGAGCGCGCCGTTTCCGAACTCAAAAAGATCGGCAAGCCCTTCGTCATACTTCTCAACTGCCGGGAGCCGGACTCCGCGTCGCAGCTCCGGGCGTCCATGGAAGAAAAGTACGCGGTGCCCGTCCTCGCCGTCAACGCCGAGAGCATGACGGAAGAGGAGATCCGGGGGATCCTCAGGACGGTGCTTTTCGAATTCCCCGTGACGGGCGTCGACATCCGCCTGCCCGAATGGATGCGGGCGCTGCCCGAAGACAATCGGTTTGTCGCGGAATTTCTCGGAAAGCTGCGCAAAGCCGCGCCTTCCCTGTGCCGCATGAAGGACTGTCTCGCGCTCGAAAAGATGTTCGAAGAGGGGGACGCGTTCGTCAATCCGGAAGGGATCGCCATGGATCTCGGCAAGGGAAAGGCGGAACTTTCCGTCGGCGTCCGCGAAGGGCTGTTCCACGAAGTGCTCAGTGAAGAGTGCGGGGAGAGTATTCCCGACGATTTCGCGCTGCTCAGGTACGCCAAATCCCTGTCGGCGTCCAAGAAGAGTTACGACCGTATCAGGGAGGCGTTCGAAGAGGCGGAGGCAAACGGCTACGGCACCGTTTCTCCGTCGGCGGAGGACATGGCGCTCGATCCGCCCGAACTCGTCCGCAAAGGCTCGGGGTACGGCGTGCATTTCAGGGCGGTGGCGCCCAGCTATCACATCATAAAGGTGGAGGTGTCGGGAGAGGTCAATCCCGTCATCGGCACCAGACAGCAGGGGGAGGAATTCGTCGGGGAGGTGCTTTCCGAGTACGAATCCCGTCCCGAAAAGGTCTGGGATACCAACATCTTCGGCAAGACGCTGCGCGAGCTGGTCGGGGAAGGGCTTGCGGAAAAGGCGGACGGCATGTCCCCCGACCTCCGCAAAAAGATGCGCCGGACGATCACCCGCATCGTCAACGAGGGCAGGGGCGGGGTGATCTGCATTTTGCTCTGAGCGCGAATAAAATCCGAACGGAAGGGAGATACTCATTGCGAAATCTTTTTTCCGGGAGGACAGATTTATGAGCAAATCGTCAAAGCGGGGCAAAGTGCCCAGGATGACGGAGGAACAGTACGCGGAATACGTGATGGCGATGAAGGACGAAACGCCCGTTCCGGGGTACAGGGAAAACGCGGAGGGCAGCCACGGAACGCCGCACGTCGGGGCGGGCGCACGCAGGAAAAAATAGCGCGCTTATCCGCGGAAGGGAGAAGACAGGGTGCGATCGGGCAGAAGACGCGATCGTTCCCTGTCTTTTTTGGCGTCCGGCGGCGCGGCAGGGACCATGTCCGTATCGAAAGGGGGAGGGAAAAACGCCCAAAAAAAGGTTGAGGAGGTGAGAATTGTAACTTTTTAGCAAATTTTTATGCTTTGGAAAGAGAATTTTTCTCAAAACCCTTGACCGCGCCGTTAAGATGTGCTATAATAAAGGACGTAAAGAAAAAATTTCGGGGGAACTGTGTCTTTGCGTCATGCCCGCGCCGTCCAAAGTCCGGGGGGAGCGTTTCGGGGAGGCGGGGACGCAATGAACGTAAAAAGCCGTCTGCCGGCAGTCCGGAGGGAGGATGAGCGGGGTCGGCAAAAAAAATGAAAAAAATTTTTGCGAAAGGTATTTACTTTTTCGCAAAAATGTTGTAAAATGGTATCGATTAAAGCTTTTAAGGCTTATCCGATTTTTTCGCAAGCAATAAGACAAATTGAGGTGTGATATGACGGATTACGGAAACAACAACCAGAAGCAGCCCCCTTTTCAGGCTTATGCAAACGTACCTCCGCGGGGAAATGAGACTGCCCTCATGATCGAGGGACTCTACAACGGACTTTCGTACGATCTGCAAAAGATGAAAAAAGAACTGATGAACGAGCTGAAGTACAACGCGCTGCAAGCGAGTTCGCTGTATCAGGCCGTTCAGAAGGAGACCGGTTCCGCTACGGAGACCAACGCGCAGACCGCGCAGTCCATGGTGCGTGAGCTCAAGTACGGGTACCAGCAGAACCAGATGATCTACGAGTCTCTGTCCGGCATTCTCACGGACGACGTGCTCACCAAGCTCGAGACCGTAGAGGGAAAGGTGGAGGTTCTGGAAGAGATCGACAAGGCGCTCGCCGAGATCAAAGAGAAACTCGACGAACTCGCTTCCCGCACCGAGACGGACTATACTGCGATCGCCGAAAAGGTCGCGGAAGTGCTGCCCGCGCAGGAAGAAGTCGATTACGAAAAGATCAGCGAAACCGTCAGCGAAAAAACGGAAGCGAGCATCGCCGCCCATAACAAGGAAATTCTCGATGCCGTCGCCGCTATCCCCGTAGCGGAAAATATCGATTATACCCGGATCGCCGAAGAAGTGGGGGAAAAGGTCGCGGAAATGCTCCGCGAAACTCCGGTTGCGGCGGAGGGAACCGCCGCCGTCGATTACGACCGCATCATTTACGGCGCGGCGGAAAAGGTGGTGGAATCCCTTCCTTATCCCGATAAGGTGGACTATCGCCGCATCGACGAAAACTTCATGAAGGCGGCGGAGAGCATCAAGCCCGCCATGCCCGACGAAGAGGTGCTTGCGGCGAATATTTCCGCGGCAGTCGTCAAGGCGATTTCCGAGATGGATACCGACGCGCTGGCGCAGGCGGTCGCCGAAAAGGTGACCTTGCCCGAAGCGGCGCCGCAGGAGATCGATTACGAGAAACTCTCGGACATGATCGTCGCCAAGATGCCCGTGCCCGCCGATCCCGAGCCCGTCGACTACGATACGCTCGCCGAAGCGATCATCGCGAAACTTCCCGATCCCGTCGATTACGACCGGCTTGCGGACGCGGTCATTGCCCGGATGCCCGATGCCATCGACTACGACAGGATTTCCGAAACGGTGGCGGAAAAGGCGCCCGTTCCCGAACAGATCGACTATGCGGTCGTCGCGCAGACGGTGGCGGACAAACTTCCGCTCGATGTCGACGCGATGGCGGCTGCCATAGCCGAAAAGCTGCCGCAGCCCGAAGCGATCGATTACGACCGTGTGTACCAGGCTGCAAAGGCCGCGGCGGTCATGCCCGATCCCGTCGATTACGACCGCATTGCGGAAATCGTCGAAGACGGTATGTCCAACGAACTCGATTACGACGTCGTGGTGGACGAAGAGGGCGCGGAGAAGATCGCCCGCAGCGTCGCCGACGGCATCGACTACGAAGAAATCTCCGGCAAAGTCGCCGAAAATATCGACTACGAAGGCATTTCCGACAGGGTCGCGGAAAGCATCGATTACGAAGGTCTTTCCGAGAAGGTCGCCGAAAAGGTGGTCATTCCCGACATCGAAGTGCCCAAGGCGGAAGAAATCGACTACGACCTGCTCGCCGAGATGGTGTCCCAGAAGATCGTCGTCCCTCAGCCCGAACCTCCTACATACGACGTCGTCGTCGACGAAGAGGGTGCCCGTTCGATCGCGGAGAGCGTGGCGGCAGCCATCGACCTCGACACCGTGACCGACAAGGTCGCCGAAAAGGTCAAAGTTCCGACGCCGGAAATCGTCGTGCCCGAACCGGAGGCGCTCGATTACGACGCGCTGTCCGACAAGGTCGCCGAGAAGATCGTCGTCCCTCAACCGGAAAAGACGGAGATCGATTACGAGACTCTCGCCGGCGAAGTGGCGGACAAGATGACCGTTCCTTCCTTCGATATCCTCGTGGACGAAGAGGGCGCGGAGAAGATCGCCGACGCCGTCGTCGAAAAGATGCGCGCGCAGTGCCCCGTCATGGAGCAGTCCGCCGAAACGGTCGAAGAGACTGCGGCGGAAGAAGCACCTGTCGAAGAAACGGCGGAGGAAGTCCCCGCAGAAGAACCTGCGGAAGAAGTCCCCGCAGAAGAACCTGTGGAAGAAGTGACCGAAGAAGCCGCGGAAGAGGCGCCTGCCGAAGAAGTGGCGGAAGAGACGGCGGAAGAAGCGCCCGTCGAAGCGGCAGAGGAAGCCCCCGCAGAAGAACCTGTGGAGGAAGTGACCGAAGAAGCCGCGGAAGAGGCGCCTGCCGAAGAGGCAGAAGAAGCTCCTGCGGAGGAGGTTGCAGCCGAAGAGACACCTGCGGAAGCTGCGGAGGAGCCCGCGGAAGAGCCCGTCGAAGAGACGGCGGAAGAAGCGACCGAACCCGCAGAAGAGCCCGCGGAGGAAACCGCTGAAGAGGCGGCCGACGAAGGGACGGAAGAGGTGACGGAAGAAGTCGCGCCCGCGGAAGACGACGGACAGCTGACGGAAGGGGAGATCCTTTCCAGCTCGCAGTCGACGATCGAAACGGAGATTGCCGTGACGACGGCGGAAGCCGCCGCCTATGAAGAGGGCGACGACAACAACCTGGTCGACGCGGAAACGGGGCTCGTCCTTCGTCTGAAGAGGAGCTTCACGGCGAAGATGAAGCAGAGCGATCCTGCCGTCAAGCAGTATTACAGCGACATCAAGAACGAGCTCACCTCCTACAAGCGGCTCAATTCCAACCTGAGCTGGCACGGCGATCGCTTCAATTTCGGCCGCGACACCGTCGCGAAGGTGAACATCTGCGGCAAGACGCTGTGCTTCTATCTGGCGCTCGATCCCAACGATCCCGAATACAAGACGACCGTCTATCACCAGAAGGACGTCGGCGGGCAGCGCGCCTATGAGAGCACGCCGTTCATGGTCAAGGTCAAGAGCGACGCGGGTCTCAAAAAAGCGCTTCGTCTGGTCGGATTCCTCGCCGAAAAACTCGGGACGGAGAAGGAAGAGGGCTTCGAGCCGGTGGATTACGTGGAGGAATTCCGCCACGAGTCGACCAAGCAGCTGTTGGAAGAAGGTCTGATCAAAGTCACCAAGGAAAAGAAAGTTGACCTGAACTTCAACTGATATTCAAAAGACAAATCTACATAAGAATGACGAAAGGGAGAGCTGATAATTACGATTTTCGGCTCTCTGTTTCGTGAAAGGGCAAAAATGCCCTTGAAGGAGAGAATTAGAAAACGTGAACAGACAACAGAACAGAAATGCGTCCGACGGCCGCAGGTCGTCGGGAGACGCAGACGGCGGGACAAATGCCCGCTACGGAAAAGGCAGGGCGGCTGCCGGAAAGGGCACGGGCGGTACGCCCATGTCTTCCGCGCGCGCGGCGCAGTTCCGCGTTCCGCGCGGAGGTTATCCCGCGGCGGAAGAACGCCGGCTGCCCGTCCGCCGTCCGGGCTCCGAAGAGGACGGCGAAGAGAGGAGGGGGCGCGCGCAAAAGCGGAAAAGACCGGTAAAAATCCTCTTTCTGGGCGGCGTGGGCGAGATCGGGAAAAACATGACCGCGCTCGAATACGGGAACGACATCGTCATCATCGACGCGGGGATCACCTTCCCCAACAACGAAGATATGCCCGGCATCGATCTCGTCGTGCCCGACATTTCCTATCTCGTACAGAACAAGGATAAAATCAAGGGGATTCTCCTCACGCACGGGCATGAGGATCACATCGGCGGCATCGCCTATCTTCTCAAAGACCTCAATCCCGGCACTCCCGTGTACGGGACGAAACTGACGTTGATGCTCGCCGACAACAAAATTCAGGAACATCGTATCCAAAGCGTCACCGAACGGGTGGTAAAGCCGGGCGAACGGGTAAAACTCGGCGTGTTCGAAGTGGAATTCATCAACGTCAATCACTCGATCGCCGGCGCCGTGGCGCTCGCCATCCGCACGCCGTGCGGGCTGATTTACCACAGCGGCGATTTCAAAATCGACCTCACGCCGGTGGCGGGGGAGCCCATCGATCTTCCGCGCATCGCCGAACTCGGCAGGGAAGGGGTTTTGCTCTATATGGGCGAATCCACCAACATCGAACGGCTCGGCTACACGATGAGCGAAACGGTGGTGGGCACGACGCTCGATCATCTCTTTTCGGAAAACATGAACCGTCGGCTGATCATCGCGACGTTCGCCTCCAACGTACACCGCTTGCAGCAGATCATCGATCTGGCGGTCAAATACCGCCGCAAAGTGGCGCTTTCGGGCAGGAGTATGTTCAAGGTGGTGGACGCGGCGGTCAAGATCGGCGAATTGAAGATTCCCGAAGGCGTCCTCATCGAAATAGAGCGGAGCAAAAACCTCTTCGACGGGGAACTCGTCATCGTCTCCACGGGCACGCAGGGAGAACCGATGAGCGCCCTCACCCGCATGGCGGCAGGGGATTTCAACAAGGTCACGATCGGTCCCAACGATACGATCATCATTTCGGCAAATCCCATTCCGGGCAACGAAAGGATGGTGTACCGCGTCATCAACAACCTCTATAAAAAGGGAGCCAACGTCGTGTACGAGAGCCTGGAAAAGATCCACGTTTCGGGGCACGCCTGTCAGGAGGAACACAAGATCCTGCACAATCTGCTCGATCCCAAATTCTTCATCCCGGTACACGGAGAATACCGTCACCTCAAACGGCATGCGCTGCTCGCGGAAGAGCTGGGGATGCCGGCGCGCAATATCCTCATTACCGAAATCGGGAACTGCGTCGAACTGACGGAGGACAGCATCCGTCTCGGCGAGAATTTCCCCGCGGGCACCCGCCTCATCGACGGAGAGGGATTCGAGGACTACGGGACGAGCGAAGTCATGAAGGACAGGCTCCGTATGTCGTCGGAGGGGATGTTTGCCATCTCCATCGCCGTGACGGGCAATTACGTCATCAACGATCCCGTCATCGAAAGCCGCGGCTATGTCTCGGCGGGCAACCGGGACGAGGAAAAGGAAGTCCGCGCCATTGTCCGCAAGGCGGTGGAACAGTACGATTACGAAAACGGCAATAAAGAGGAGCTCGCCGCGTTTGTCAAAAAGACGCTGAAAAATTATCTCTTCAAAAAGACCAAGCAGTCGCCCCTCATCGTCGTTTCCGTTCTGGAAGTATAAGTCAGCCATGAAATACACGGCGGAACTTGCGCGTCCGCCCGTCGGGGAGAGGATTTCCGTCCTTCGGGAAGAGGCGCTCGCGGCGGGCATCCCCGTCGCAGACAAAGAGACGCTGCATTTTCTTTTGACCCTGCTCTCCGCCCTCCGCCCCGCCCGCATTCTGGAAATCGGCACGGCGGTGGGGCTTTCCGCGGCGGCGATGCTGGAATGTTGTCCGGAGGCGCAGGTCACGACGATCGAATCGGACGAAGACCTGTGGCGGCAGGCGAAAGAGAACCTCTCTTCGCTCGGTTTGTCCGGTCGGGCGGTCTGCCATCTCGGCGACGCGGGCGAGATCCTCACCATGATGGACGGTCCCTTCGATTTTATCTTTCTCGACGGACCCAAGGCGCAGTACATCCATTATCTTTTCGACCTCAAACGGCTGCTGCGGCAGGGCGGCGTCCTTCTGGCGGACGACGTCCTCCTGTACGGCTGGGTGAGCGGGGAAAATCCCACGCCCCTCAAGCGCCGTTCTATCGTCGGGAAGATACGGGAATATCTCGACGCGGTGACGCGCGACCCCGATTTCGTCACGTCCGTGCTGGACGTCGGCGACGGCGCGGCGCTTTCCGTGCTCATACACAAGGACGAACGATGAAAGCAGAACTTCTCGCCCCGGCGGGCAATCCGGCAAAATTCGCGTCCGCGCTGTATTTCGGCGCGGACGCCGTCTATATCGGCGGCAAGGCGTTTTCTCTCCGCTCCTTTGCGGACAATTTTTCCGAAAGCGAACTTTCGGAGGCGGTTTCCGCCGCGCATGCGGCAAAAAAGAAAGTGTACGTCGCCGTCAATATCTTCGCGCGCAACGCCGACTTTTCCGCCCTTTCCGACTATTTCCGCCTTTTGGAAAAATCGGGCGCGGACGCTGCCATCGTCAGCGATCCGGGCGTCGTGTACGCCGCCCGCAAGGCCGCCCCCTCCCTTTCCCTGCACCTCTCCACGCAGGCGAACACGACGAACAAATACGCCGTGAAATTCTGGGCGGAAGAGGGGATTTCCCGCGTCATTCTCGCGCGGGAACTGTCGGTAAAGGAAATTTCCGAAATCAGGGATTTCGTCCCCGAAATGCAGCTGGAAGCCTTCGTGCACGGCGCCATGTGCATCTCGTACAGCGGCAGGTGCCTCCTGTCCGACTATCTGGACGGCAGACCCTCCAACCGCGGCGCCTGCGTGCAGGCGTGCCGTCGGGAATACGCCCTGCTCGCCCGCCCCTCCGACGGCTCCGAGCGCTTTCTCCCCGTTCAGGAGGACGGCAGGGGGACGTATATCCTCAACAGCAAGGATCTCAATTTATTCGCGCATCTGTCCGATCTGGAACGGGCGGGCGTGGATTCTTTCAAGATCGAAGGCAGGATGAAGAGCGAATACTATCTCGCCACCGTGATAAACGCCTACCGCCGCGCGATGGACGGGGAGGACGTCGACTCTCTCGCCTCCGAGCTGGACGACGTGGCGCATCGGGAATACACGGCGGCGTACGCCTTCGGGGACAACGCGCAGACGGTGGGCTACGAAAACAGCCAGACCAAAGGCAAATGCACCTATATCGCCAACGTTCTGGGAAGCGAAGAGGGCTTTGTCCTGGCGGAGATGCGCAACCGTTTCCGCAAGGGAGATGTGCTGGAAGTTCTCTCCCCGGGCGAAAATTTCCGGAAGTCCTTCCGGGCGGAGCGCATTCTGGACAAGGAGGGAGCCGAGACGGAGGACGCCCGGCTGGTGCAGGGCATCTATCGCGTCTCCTGCCCGTATTCCCTGTCCGAAGGGGATATTCTGCGCCGCCGGGAGGGCTGACGGGACATTTGGGGCGCAAAAATTTCCCTTTTCGGAAAAATATGCCTTTCCCGCGTTTGACTATCCCGCCGAAAAAGGCTATAATATTCGTATGAATTTCCCCGAAGGGGGGAAGGATAATCTTATGAAAAAAATTCTCATGATAGCGACGGGCGGGACGATCGCCTCCCGGAGCGGCCCGGAGGGGCTGGAACCCGAACTTGCGCCCGACGAACTTCTCTCCCGCGTGCCTGAAATCCGGGATTTCTGCGAGCCGGACTGCGTGCAGATTTTCAGCATCGACAGCACAAATATCACCCCCGAACATTGGATAAAGATCGCGGAGACGATCCGGGACAATTACGGCAAATACGACGGCTTCGTCGTCTGCCACGGCACGGACACGATGGCGTACACGGCGGCGGTGCTCTCGTACATGGTACAGCATTCCCCCAAGCCCATCGTCCTCACCGGCTCGCAGAAGCCCATCGACCGGGAGGATACGGACGGCAGGATCAACCTGCGGGACAGTTTTCTGTACGCCGCTTCCGGAACGGCGTCCGACGTCGTCATCGTCTTTCAGGGGAAGGTCATCGCGGGCACGCGGGCGAAGAAGATCCGCACCAAGAGCTTCAACGCCTTCGACAGCGTGGATTTCCCCGAACTCGCGCGCATCCGGGACGGAAAGATCATCCCGTATATCGTCGCACCCAAGCGGGAAACGCCCGAATTTTACCTTTCGCTCAACCGGAAAGTGGGGCTGGTCTGCCTCACGCCGGGCATGGACAGCGGGCTTCTGGACGTCTGTTTCCGCCTGAACGACGCGGTGGTGCTTTCGGGCTACGGCACGGGCGGGATCCCGGACGGAGAATATTACGGCTTTTACGACGTCATCGGCAAATGGCAGGACAAGGGCAAGACTCTCGTCGTCACCACGCAGGTGCAGAGCGAAGGGAGCGACATGAGCATTTACCGCGTGGGGCGGGGGCTGAAAGACCGATTTTCCCTGCTCGAAAGCTACGACATGACCTACGAGAGCATCCTCACCAAACTCATGTGGATCTTAGGGCAGACGAAGGACGCGGGAAAGATACGGGAACTGTTTTACAAGAGCGTCAATTACGACCTCATCGGCTGAAAGGCAAAGGAGAAACGGAGATATGAAAGAATTTACGACCTTTTCGGAACTCTCTTACGAGCGCCCCGATTTTGAAGGGACCAAGGCGTTTTATTCCGGGATGACCAAAAAGCTGAAAAGCGCGAAGGATTACGGCGAAGTCAAGGCGTGCATGCGGGAAGAAGAGGCATATTCCCGGCATCTTTCCACGCTGGTGACGATCGCGTCCGTCCGCCACACGATCGACACGGCGGACAAGTTTTACGAAGAGGAGGACAGGTACTGCAACCGCCGCTATCCCGAAGTGATGCCGTACATGCAGGCGTTTAACGTCGCCCTGCTCGAAAGTCCCTTCCGCAAGGAGATCGATGAGGAGTACGGGGAATTTTTCCTCAAAAGCGTAAAGCTGTCCATCGATTCTTTTTCCGAGAAGAATATCGCCCTCATGCAGGAAGAAAGCGATCTCGTCGACCGCTATCAGAAGATCATGGCAGCCTGCCGCATCCCGTTCGCGGGAGAGGAATGCAACCTCTACGGCATCAAAAAATATTTCTCCTCCCCCGATCGGGAAATGCGCAAAGGGGCGTGGAAGAAATATTCGGAATTTTTCGCCGCGCACGAAAAGGAGATGGAGGAGATTTTCGACAGGCTCGTGAAGATCCGCAACGAGATGGGCAGAAACATGGGTTTCGAAAATTTCGTCCCGCTCGGCTATATGCAGCAGGGGCGGCTGGACTACGGGAAGGAGCAGGTCGCCGCCTTCCGCAAACAGGTAAAAGAAGTGCTCGTGCCCTTCTGCGAAAAGCTGTATAAGGCGCAGGCAAAGCGGCTGAAAATCGATAAAGTCATGTGCTACGACGAAGAGGCGATCTTCCCGGACGGCAACGCCGTTCCCGTGGGAAACCGGGCGTATCTCGTGGAACAGGCGAAAAAGATGTACCACGAAATGAGCCCCGAAACGGGGGAATTCATCGACTTCATGCTCGGACACGAACTCATGGATCTCGACAACAAGCCCAACAAGGCTTCGACGGGATACATGACGGCGCTCGAAGATTATAAAGCACCTTTCGTGTTCTCCTGTTTCAACGGCACGACGGGGGACGTGGACGTGCTGACGCACGAGATGGGACACGCGTTCGCGGGATATATGGCGATGCGCACCCAGCCCCTTGCCGCGCAGTGGAACGAATCGACGGACATCGCGGAAATCCATTCCATGTCCATGGAACAGTTCGCCTATCCGTATGCGGAGCTGTTTTTCGGGGACAAGGCGGACAAATACCGCTTCCAGCACCTGCAGGAGGCGCTCACCTTTGTGCCTTTCGGCGTGGCGGTGGACGAATTTCAGCACATCGTCTACGAGAATCCCGGCCTGACGCCCGCGGAGCGGACGGCGGAATGGCATAAGCTGGAAAAGATCTATATGCCGTGGCGGGATTACGACGGGGACGAATTCTTCGGCAAAGGGGGATGGTGGTATCACAAGATCCACATTTTCCATTATCCCTTCTACTATATCAATTACACCCTCACGACGATGGGGGCGATGGAATTCAAGAAAAAAGCGGCGGAAGCCCCCGAAAGCTGCTGGCGGGACTATCTCGCCCTCTGCAAGGTGGGCGGCTCTTTGGGCTATCTCGACACCCTCCGGGCGGCAAATCTGTCCGTTCCCTTCGAAGCGGGCAGCGTGAAAAAGGCGACGGATTACGCCATGGACATTCTCGAAAGACAAATCGCGAAAGCGGAAAAGGAGTAAAAAGATGCGCGTTTCACAACTGAAAAAATACGCGAAACTCATCGCGAAAACAGGTCTCAACGTCAAAAAGGGACAGACGGTCTTCATTCAGGCGGGGCTGGATCAGCCCGAATTCGTGACGATGGTCGCGGAGGAATGCTATAAGGCGGGCGCCAGATCGGTGTATGTCGATTGGAGCTACCAGCCTCTCGGCAAGGTCAACGCGGAATACCGCAGCTTAGAGACGCTGTCCGAACTCACCCCCTGGGAGAAGGCGAAGTGGGAGTATAAGGCGCAGGATTTTTCCTGCCGTCTGTTCATCGAATCGGAAGACCCCGACGGCATGGCGGGCGTCGATCAGGAGAAGATGAGCAAGGCGCGCCGCGCCCAGTATCCGCAGCTTAAACCCTTCCGCGATGCGATCGAAAACAGACATCAGTGGTGCATCGCCGCCGTTCCCGGCGAAAAGTGGGCGAAGAAGGTCTTTCCCGATCTGCCCCCGAAAAAGGCGGTGGAAAAGATGTGGCAGACCATTCTCTACACTTCCCGCGCGGACGGGAGCAATCCCGTGAAGGCGTGGAAGGAACACAACGCCGATCTGAAAGCGCGCTGCGATTACCTCAATTCGCTCGGCCTCAAATATCTCGAATACAAGAGCAAGAACGGCACGGATTTCAAAGTGCAGCTCAATGAGGACGGCATCTTTGCCGGCGGGGAGGAAAAGACTCTGAAGGGCAGGGTGTTCAATCCCAATATCCCCAGCGAAGAGGTGTTCACTTCCCCCAAGGCGGGCGCGGCAGAGGGGATCGTCTACGCGACCAAACCCCTTTCCTATCAGGGACAGCTCATCGAGAATTTTTCCGTCCGCTTTGAAAACGGGAAAGCCGTGGAGGTCAGGGCGGAGAAGGGCGAAGAGCTGTTGAAGCAGATGATCTCCATGGACGAAGGCGCGTGCATGCTCGGCGAATGCGCGCTCATTCCCTACGATTCGCCCATCAGCAATTCGGGCGTCCTCTTTTACAACACGCTGTTCGACGAGAACGCAAGCTGCCATCTCGCGCTCGGTCACGGTTTCAACGAATGCCTGAAAGGGTACGAAAATTACACCAACGAGCAGTGCAAGGAACACGGCATCAACGACAGCATGATCCACGTCGATTTCATGATCGGCTCCGCGGATTTGTCCATCGTCGGCGTCACGGCGGAGGGCAAGCGGGTGCAGATCTTCCGGGACGGAAACTGGGCATTCTGAAAGGCATTTGAAAAAGGGCGCCGGGCCGCGTTTGAAAAACGGGGTTCGGCGTTTATAAATATACGAGGTGTATTATGACTAAGATCGATATATTTTCCGGATTTTTGGGCGCGGGCAAGACGACGCTCATCAAAAAACTCATCAAAGAAGCGTATGCGGGCGAGAAGGTCGTCCTCATCGAAAACGAATTCGGCGAAATCGGCATCGACGGCGGCTTTTTGCAGGACGCGGGCATTCAGATCACCGAGATGAATTCGGGCTGCATCTGCTGCTCGCTCGTCGGCGACTTCGCCAAGGCTCTTAAAAAGGTGTCCGAGGAATACCACCCCGACCGCATCGTCATCGAGCCGTCCGGCGTGGGCAAGCTCAGCGACGTCATCAAGGCGGTGGCGGGGGCGAATCTCGAAAACGCCGAACTCAATTCCTTCTGCACGGTCGTGGACGCGGGCAAATGCAAGCTGTACATGAAGAATTTCGGCGAATTTTTCGACGACCAGGTGGAGAGCGCCGGCTGCATCGTCCTTTCCCATACGGACGGAATTTCTGAGGAAAAGCTCGCGACCTGCGTTTCCATGCTGCGGCAGCATAACCCCTCCGCCGTCCTCGTCACGGCGTCCTGGAACAGCCTCACGGGCAAGGACATCCTCGCCGCCATGGAACAGAAGGATTCCCTCCGCGCTGAAATGGAACGCCTGCGCAAGGAATTTGAAGAGGAAGAGGCGCACGGCGGACACGAACATCATCACCATCATCACGACCACGACGACGATGATGACGAATGTTGTCATCACCATCACGACCACGAAGAGGGTGAATGCTGTCACCATCATCACGACCATGAGGAAGGTGAGTGCTGCCATCACGACCATGATCATGACCACGATCACGAAGAGGGCGAAGGGTGCGGCTGCCATCATCACGGGCACGGGCATCATCACGCCGACGACGTGTTTGCGAGCTGGGGAACGGAGACCACCCGCCGCTTCGGCGAAAGCGAGCTGAAAGAGGCTCTGGAAGCGCTCATGGACGAGAAGAAATACGGAACGGTGCTCCGCGCGAAGGGAATCGTGCCGGGCGAAGGGGAGTGGCTGCATTTCGACTATGTTCCGGGCGAGCCGGACGTGCGCCGCGGCAGCGCGGCGGTCACGGGCAGGCTGTGCGTGATCGGCTGCGATCTCAAAGAGGACGCGCTCAAAGAACTGTTCAAGGCGTAAGCCGAAAGGAGAAAGGGCAATGAATACATGGCAGCCGCCCGAAGAGACGCCCGTCTATCTCTTTCTCGGATTTCTGGAATCGGGAAAGACCAAGTTTATCCAGGAAACTCTGGAGGACAAGCGTTTCGATTCGGGGGAAAACACCCTCCTGCTCGTGACCGAAGAGGGGGAGGAGGAATACGATCCCTCCCGCTTCAAGGTCAGACGGGCGTTCGTGGAGGTATTGAACGGCAAAGAGGAACTGACGCAGGAACATCTTTCCGCCCTGCAAAAAAAGTATCAGGCGGAACGGGTGCTCGTGGAATACAACGGCATGTGGATGCTGGACGATTTTTACGAGGCAATGCCGGAGGGATGGATGCTCGCGCAGGTGATGACCTTTTTCAATTCGTCCACCTTCCTGACCTATAACGCCAACATGCGCCAGCTCACCTACGACAAAGTGCAGGGGACGCAGATGGTCGTCTTCAACCGCTTCCCCGCGGACGCGGACAAGATGGCGTATCATAAAGTCGTCCGCGGCATCACCCGCCGCGCGGACATCGTCTACGAACATCCGGACGGAAAGGCGGATTTCGACGACATAGAGGACCCCCTTCCCTTCGACATCAACGCGCCCGTCGTGGAGATAGAGGACAGGGATTACGCCTTTTTCTACCGCGATCTGTCCGAAAACATGAAGGATTACATCGGCAAGACGGTGAAATTCAAGGGGCTTGTGGCTACGAACAAGCGCCTGCCGCCCGACAACGTCGTGGTGGGAAGGCATATCATGACCTGCTGCGAAGCGGATATTCAGTACAGTGGTCTCGCCTGTATCCTGCCCAGGCAGATGGATCTGAAAACGCGGGACTGGATCGAGATCACGGCGAAGATTCAGCTGATGAAGCACACGATTTACCGCGGCAAAGGCCCCGTTCTCGTCGCGTCCGCGGCAGAGAAATGCGCGCCGCCCGCCGAACAGCTCGCCACCTTTTATTGATTTTGGCACAAAGCGCGCCCCTGCGGAAAATTCCGCAGGGGAGTTTTGCGTTCAGGGAATCGTAAAGAAACTCTTGACAATTTCCGGCGTATTGTGATAGAATAAGAATGTATTTTTGCGGAATGCTTTGAAAAATGCCGCTGCCGGGGGATATATGTTCGAAAAAATATCCAAAGAAAAATTCAAAAAAATCATCCTTTTCAAATATACGTTTCAGCTGATTTTAGTCCATTTTATTTTGGGGACAATTGGTTCAATTATTATCTTCGTTGAAGAGTGGATCCGGTTGGGATGGGAAGGGGCAATACAAAGTTTTTTTGTTGAATTCCCAGCCTATTTGCTCGGATATGCAATTAGTCTTTTTTGTGGACTTACAAATATTTTATCCGTAATACCCTATTGCAAGCTACTTGTAGATTGTATAAAGGGAGGGGAAGAGGAGCGGATTATCACCGTAGAATTTTTATGGCCCAATTATGAGCTGCAGACAATTCGGGAAAGCAAGCGGTTTGTATGTGATACGTTTTCCAGAAAGAAAAACGCCGAATTGTTGTTATACGATGAAAACAAAAATAAATATCGTTTTTATTGGAATGAGAATTACGGGGAGCTGGACGAAAAAACATTGACGGAGAAAAGGTTGAAAATACGTTATTTCAAGCGTTCCAAAATCATCTTTTTCTGCGAACAGGTCGACTGATTGTCTGTACGCGGCTTTGCCGCGTCTGACCGCTTTACGGCAAAGTGCAAGGCTGCGGTTTGTTTATTGTTTGGATTTGCAAAAAAATATTGCAGAGTATCGCGCTCTGCAATATTTTTTATAATACAATTTCAATTTTTTCAGCCGATGATGAAATTGACCAGCCGTCCGGGGACGACGACGCATTTTTTGATCGTCTTGCCCTCGAGCTGCGCCGCGATTTCGGGGTCGGCTTTCGCCGCCGTTTCGATCTCTTCTTTCGTCATGTCCTTGCCCATCATCAGGCGGGCGCGTATCTTGCTGTTTATCTGCACGGCGTACTCCGTTTCGTCTTTAACGAGCGCCTTTTCGTCCGCCACGGGATATTTTTCCGAGAACACCGACTCCTTATGCCCCAAAATTTCCCAAAGCTCTTCGGAAAAATGGGGGGCGAAGGGGGCGAACAGGCGGACGAGATCGTCCGCGCATTCTTTGAGGAATTTCACTTTTTTCGCGTCCGACGCTTCGTATTTGCCGAGCGCGGTGACGTATTCCATCAGGCGGGCGACGGAAGTATTGAAAGAGAAGGCTTCGAGATCGCGGGTGATGTTTTTGGCGGCGTAATTGCGCGCGTAATCGAGTTCCTTTTCCGCCGCGCCCGAAATGCCTTCCCCGCCGTTCGGCGTCGCCGCGATCTTCCTGATAAGCCGCTCGGTGCGGTCGGCGAATTTGGCGACGGAGCGGATGCCGTCGTCGTTCCACGGCCCGCCCTCCGTATAGCTGAAGCCGAACATGAGATAGAGGCGGAAGATGTCCGAGCCGTATTCTTCGATATATTGATCGGGGGAGACGACGTTGCCCTTGGACTTGGACATGCGGTTGCCGTCCGGCCCTAAGATGACCCCCTGATGCACGAGCCTGCGGAAGGGTTCGTCGAAATCGAGATACCCCATATCGCGGAGCGCCTTGGTGATGAAGCGGGCGTAGAGGAGGTGCATGCAGGCGTGTTCGGCGCCGCCGACGTAGACGTCCACGGGCAGCATTTTATCGGCGGTCTCCCTGGAAAACGCCTGTTTGTCGTCGTGCGCGTCGGGATAGCGGAGATAGTACCAGCTCGAACACACGAAGGTGTCCAGCGTATCGGGATCCCGCTTTGCCTTGCCGCCGCACTTGGGGCAGGTGCAGTTCATGAATTTCTCGTGCGAAGCGAGAGGGGACTGACCTGTGGGGCGGAATTCCACGTCGTAGGGCAGTTTTACGGGCAGATCCTTTTCGGGAACGGGCACCACGCCGCACTTTTCGCAGTGGATCATCGGAATGGGCGCCCCCCAATACCGCTGGCGGGACACCGACCAGTCGCGCAGGCGGTAATTGACCTTTTTGCACCCCTTGCCGAGTTTGCCGAGCGCCACGGCGACGGCGTCCCGCGCCTCGTCGCCCGAAAGTCCGTCGAATTCGCCGCTGTTGACGAGAATGCCGTCTTCGCAGAAGGGGAGGGTCGTCTCCCCGCCCTTTTTCTGGATGACCTGCGTCACGGGCAGATGATATTTTTCGGCAAAGGCATAGTCCCGTTCGTCGTGGGCGGGCACCGCCATCACCGCGCCCGTGCCGTAGGAATAGAGGACGTAATCGGCGAGATAGACGGGCACCTTTTTGCCCGTGATCGGGTGGATCGCATACGCGCCCGTAAACACGCCCGTCTTTTCGCGGGCGGTGGAAAGCCTGTCGATGTCGTTGGCTTCGGCGGCGTAAGCGATATATTTGTCGATCTCTTCCGCCCGTTCGGGATGCGCCTCTTTCAGCTTCTGCGCCAGGGGGTGTTCGGGGGCGAGGACGACGTATTCCACCCCCATGAGGGTGTCGGGGCGGGTCGTGAACACCGTGATGGTATCCCCCGTTTCGCAGCCGAACTCGACTTCGCAGCCCGTCGATTTGCCGATCCAGTTTTTCTGCATCAGCTTTGTCTTTTCCGGCCAGTCCAGCCCGTCCAGCCCGGAGAGCAGCTCTTCGGCGTATTCGGTGATGCGCAAAAACCACTGGGTCATGTTCTTGCGCAGAACGGTCGTTCCGCAGCGCTCGCACTTCCCGTCCGTCACCTGCTCGTTGGCGAGCACCGTTTCGCAGGAAGGGCACCAGTTGACGAGCGCTTCCTTCCGATAGGCGAGACCCTTTTTATACAGCTGCAAAAACAGCCACTGCGTCCATTTGTAGTAGCTTTCGTCGCACGTTTTGATCTCCGCCGACCAATCGAACATGGCGCCCATGTTGCGGAGCTGCTGTTCCATGGTCTGAATGTTCTTTTCGGTGGAATCCTTGGGGTGGATGCCCGTCTTGATCGCGTAATTTTCCGCGGGCAGGCCGAAGGCGTCGAAGCCCATGGGCTGAAAGACCTCATACCCCTGCATCTTCTTGAAACGGGCGTAGGAATCGGTGGGGCCGTAGTTATACCAGTGCCCGACGTGCAGCTTTGCGCCCGAAGGATAGGAAAACATTTCGAGAACGTACCACTTTTTGTCGATGTTCTTCCGGTTGAAGTTGTTCTGTTTCGACTTTTCCCATCTTTCCTGCCATTTGCTCTCTACCGCTTTCATGTCCATAATATCCGCCTCCGTTTTGCGACGTAAACATAAGTATTTTCCTTATTATAAAGGTTTTTCCGCCGCAAGTCAAGCGAATACGCGCCCGTACGGCGGGCGTCGGGAATTTTTGCGCGGCAGAATAAATAATTCCGCCGCCGCGGCATACAATAATGGTGTGGAAGAAATAACGATTACGCAAAGCGGGGCGCCGGGCGCATACATTCAATACCTGCGCGGCAGGGTCTCGGACAGATTTTCCTTTCTCTCCGCCGAATCGGACTGCAAGGGGGACGGCGACAGGACGGCGCTCGTCTTTCGCGCGGAAAAGAAATACTGTCCGTATATCCGCAAATATACCGAAGAGAACATCGCCGACGTCATCGCCGTCGGCTACAAATACCGCTTTTTCGGCAAGAGGCTCGTCCTGCCCCTTTTAAGCGCCGTGGAAAAGGACATTCTCCTCACCGCGCTCGTCGCGGCGGACTACCCCGAGGACAGGGCATATGCTCTCTCCCGCCTGCACGGGGCGGGGGAATACTGCATCGACGGCATCTTCCGGTTCCGCCTCCGCCCCTTGAAAGAGCGCTGGGAGGGGATCGCGGGGTATATCCCCGCGGAGTTCGACCGCGCCGCGCTCTCCGGCTTTCTCGAATTTCTCATCGGCGAGAGCCGCGGAAAGGTGTTCCTGAAAGACGGCAGACTGTACGACGAAGATTACCGCAGCCTCTGCCGCAGCCTGCTCATCGGGAGCGCGTCGCCCGTCCGGGAAGTGCTTTTAAGCGGCGCGGAAAGCGTCTACTGTCTCGGCGCGCCCGATCCCGCCACGGCGGAATTCCTGAAAAAATATTATAAGGAAAAGGCGGTTTTTTGCTGAAAACGGTTGACAAACGGGTCCGGAATGATTAAAATATACAATACAAAGACAAGTAGCGCCGCAACCCGCATTTTCAGAGAATCCGCCCTTCGGCTGTGAGGCGGAAATGGGGGACGGATGGCGAAACCGCTTTGTGCCCGCCGCGCGCGGCGAGGCCCGGACAACGAAACATCAAAAGCGGTCAAATCGGATTTGGCAATTAAGGTGGAACCGCGCAAACCAGAGCATTTGCGTCCTTAAACTCATTCGCCCGAAAGGGCGGAGTTTGAGGATTTTTTTATACCCGAAAGAAAAAAAGACAAAAAACGGATACGAAATACGGAGGATTCTCATATGGAAATCATTCTGAAAAACGGGGACAAGCTGGCGCTTTCGGATGGCGCCACCTGCCTGCGGGCGGCGTCGGCTATTTCCGAAGGGCTCGCGCGAAACGCCGTGTGCGCCAAGGTGAACGGGAAGGAGGTCGATCTCTCCCACGTCCTTTCGGACGGCGATTCGCTGGAGATCATCACGCTGAAAGACAAGGAGGGGCTGCACGTCTACCGCCATACCTGCGCGCACGTCCTGGCGCAGGCGCTGAAAACCATCTATCCCACCTGCAAGCTCGCCATCGGTCCCGTCATCGAAAACGGCTTCTATTACGACATCGATTTCGTGACTCCCATCACCAAGGACGACCTCGCCAAAATCGAAGCGGAAATGCAGAAGATCATCAAGAGCAATCTGCCCGTCGAGCGGTTTACCCTCCCCCGGGACAAGGCGATCGAACTCATGGAGGGGTATGACGAAAATTACAAGGTGGAGCTCATCCGCGACCTGCCCGAAGGGGAGGAAATTTCCTTCTACAAACAGGGCAATTTCACCGACCTCTGCCGCGGGCCTCATCTGCCTTCCACGGGCAAGATCAAGGCGTTCCGCCTGACCGGCATCGCGGGCGCCTATTGGCGGGGGGACGAGCACAACAAGATGCTCACCCGCATCTACGGCACGGCGTTCGCCAAAAAGGACGAGATGGAAGCCTATTTCACCATGCTCGAAGAGGCGAAAAAGCGTGATCATACCAAACTCGGCAAGGAACTCAAACTCTTCACCATCCTCAACGAAGGGAAGGGCTTTCCCTTCTTCCTGCCCCACGGCATGGTCCTGAAAAACACACTCATAGACTATTGGCGGCAGATCCACGACCGCGAAGGGTACGTGGAAGTGTCCACGCCCGTCATTCTGAGCCGTTCGCTCTGGGAAACTTCCGGGCATTGGGATCACTATAAAGAAAACATGTACACGACCAAAATCGACGGGGAGGACTATGCGATCAAGCCCATGAACTGCCCGGGCGGCATTCTCGTGTACAAGACGGAGCCGCACAGCTATAAGGATCTGCCCATCCGCATGGGCGAACTCGGACTCGTCCACCGCCACGAGAAATCCGGGCAGCTGCACGGACTCTTCCGCGTGCGCTGTTTCACGCAGGACGACGCGCACATCTTCATGACGCCCGATCAGATCACGGACGAAATCAAGGGAGTGGTGCGCCTCATCAACGAAGTCTATACCCTGTTCGGGTTCAAGTATCACGTCGAACTGTCCACCCGCCCCGACAACAGCATGGGGAGCGACGAAGACTGGAATCTCGCCACCGAAGCCCTCCGCCATGCCCTGGAAGAGATGAAGATAAATTATACGGTCAACGAAGGGGACGGCGCTTTCTACGGCCCCAAGATCGATTTCCATCTCGAAGATTCCATCGGGCGCACCTGGCAGTGCGGCACCATCCAGCTCGACTTCCAGCTCCCGCAGCGGTTCGAAATGGAATACGTCGGCGAAGACGGACAGAAACACCGTCCCATCATGGTGCACCGCGTCGTATTCGGCTCCATCGAGCGGTTTATCGGCATCCTCATCGAGCATTACGCGGGCAAATTCCCCGTCTGGCTCTCGCCCGTACAGGTCAAGATCCTGCCCATCACCGAAAAGCAGCAGGCGTATGCCGAAGAGCTGTATAAAAAGATGAAGGAGGCGGGCATCCGCGCCGAACTCGATTCGAGAAACGAAAAGATCGGCTACAAGATCCGCGAAGCGCAGATGGAAAAGGTGCCGTATATGCTCGTCGTCGGCGAGAAGGAGGCTGCGGACGGCTCGGTCTCCGTGCGCCGCCGGGACAAGGGGGACACGGGCGCCGTCCCCGCAGACGAATTCATCGCTCAGGTGAAGAGGGAAATCGCGGAGAAAACGGCTTTCTGAAAAGGAGAACGAAGAGATGAAAATTTCCACGGAGATCAGTTCCTTCCGCCCCTACGGGGAAAATCGCGATGTTCTGCGCCTCCTGAAAGAGGGCGGATTCGACGCCTACGATTTTTCCATGTTCCGGGGGGACAGAGAACGGCTGATCGACGAGCCGCACTATCTTCGCGGAGCGGAAAAACTCCGCGAGTACGGGGAATCGATCGGAATTTCCTGCAACCAGACGCACGCGCCGTTTCCCACCGTCCGGCCGGGGGACGAAGCGTTTAACGCCGTCATGTTCGACGAGATCGTCCGCGCCATCGAAGTGAGCGGCGCGCTCGGCGCGGCGGTGTGTGTGGTGCATCCCTGCAACGATTATTCCGCCGAGCAGAACGCCGAACTCTACGCCCGTTTCGAGCCGTTTGCCCGCCGCGCGGGGGTGAAGATCGGTGTGGAAAATATGTGGAATTGGGAAAAGGGGGCGCCGAATGCCTGCGCGGCTGCCTGTTCGGAACACGGCGATTTTCTCCGCCATCTCTCCCTTTTGCCCGACGACGTATTCGTCGCCTGTCTGGACATCGGTCACGCGGAAATGGCGGGGCTGAATACCTCCGCCGTGCAGATGATCGAAACGCTGGGCGGCAGATTGCAGGCGATGCACCTGCACGACAACGACAAGGTGTACGACGAACACCTCCTGCCTTATACCCGTTCCGTCGATTTCGCGCCCGTCATCGAAGCGTTGAAAAAGGCGGGGTATCAAGGGGATATTACGCTGGAAGCGAGCAGTTTCCTTCCGAAATTCCCCGTCTCGCTCTATCCCGCCGCGGCAAAGCTGATGGCGGCGGTCGCAGAGAACTTCCGTCAAAAAATCGCCGGTTAAAACGTTTTCCCGCTTCGGGGGGACAATCCCTCAGGCTGCCATTCGGCAGCCGGCTCCCTTTGCACAAGGGAGCCCGGCATTTCGCTTTGTATAGGCGAAACGCGTATCTACTACGCAATACATTGTCGCCCTTGCGTTTTGCCTTGTTCATTTACAATGCGGTAAACTCACGGCGGCAAATCCGCGGGCTTCGTGTCTTGCTTGTATTTACGCGTTTTAACGTAAAACGTTCCGCAAAAATCCCGTCACTTGTTATGGGATTTTTGCCTATACGAGGTGCGAAGCGCCGAGCCGGAAAGGAAGGGAACTTTGCCCGACAGGGCAAAGAGGGAGGGAAAACCGCGATTTAGCGGCGCATGCCGCGCGCACGCGGTTGTCTCTCCGTTTAATTTTCCGCCTGAACCTCGTTAAATTTTTTCTTTGAAAAAATTTAACGAAACGAAGTTCTGGGGAGGTGTCACGAAGTGACAGAGGGGATAAGAAAGCCGGATTCCGATAAAACAAACAGAAACGCTGCCATAAATCCGCAAAAAGGGCGTCACTTGTTATGCTCTTTTTGCCCTTGTAAAAAACGGAAACAAGGTGAAACGAGCCGCAGGCGAGATAGGAAAGAAACCGGCAGTCGGCCGCACGGCGTGCCGCAGGTAGGAGTCCTGTATAATTTTTCCGCAGTCCCCTCGTTACATTTTTTTCCGCGAAAAAAATGTAACGAAACAAAGACAAAATTTCCGGAAAAAGTTCGCAAAAACGCTTGACAAATGCGGGGCGTTATTATATACTTATAAAGCTAAGCAGAAGCGAACCTTCTCGCCGCGCGGTGGAAATCGGCGCGGCTCGATATCCGGAGACGATTGAAAAGTCGTGATCGTATTGGATTTTGCGGGTCGCTTTATGCAAAGGCGACCCGTTATTATTTCGTGAGGTACACTACCATTAAAGAGCACTATCAGTTGAACGGAGACATCCGTGACAGGGAAGTCAGGGTCATCGCCTCCAACGGCGACATGCTGGGGATCATGAGCGCGCAGCAGGCGCTGCATCTCGCGGAAGAGGAAAATCTCGACCTCGTGAAGATCTCGCCGAACGCGGTGCCGCCCGTCTGCAAAATCATGAATTACGGAAAATTCAAATTCGAGCAGGCGAAGCGGGAAAAGGAGAACCGGAAGAACCAGAAGGTGATGGAACTGAAAGAGATCTATCTCTCCATGACCATCGACGTGGGGGATCTGAACGTCAAGGCGAAAAAGGCGATCGAATTTCTCACGGAGGGGAACAAGGTAAAGGTATCCATCCGCATGCGCGGCAGGCAGATGGCGCACTCCGCGATGGGGGTGGACGTCATGCGCCGGTTTTTCGACCTGATGGACGGAAAGGCGACGATGGACAAGGCGCCCGTCACGGAAGGCAGGAACATCCTGATGATCCTTTCGCCCGCGAAATAACGGAACATCTCACGTCCGCCTGCGGGCGGCGACGGCAAAGAAAAATTTTTCGGAGGACAAACATATGCCTAAACAGAAATCCCACAGCGGAACAAAAAAGCGTTTCTGGCTCACCGGCAGCGGCAAGGTCAACAGGCCGCACGGCGGAAAGAACCACAAGGCGGAAACCAAGTCGAGCAAGAGAAGAAGGACGCTGCGCCAGAGCACTCTCGTCTCTTCGGCTCAGGAAAATACGGTCAAACGTATGATCCCGTATAAGGACTAATCAGGACAGGAGGAGAGACACATGCGTATCAAAAGAAGTGTGAACGCGCTGAAAAAGCGCAGAAAGATCTTGAAGCTCGCCAAGGGATATTTCGGAAATAAGAGCAAGTCCTACCGCATCGCGCGGCAGGCGGTGATGAAGTCCCTGAACTACGCCTATATCGGCAGACGCCGCCGGAAGAGAGATTTCCGCAAGCTCTGGATCGCGCGTATCAACGCCGCGGCGAGGCTCAACGGACTTTCTTACAGCAAACTGATGCACGGCCTGAACGTCGCCGGCATCAACCTCAACAGAAAGATTCTCGCCGATCTTGCCGTCAACGACGCGCCCGCATTCGCGCAGCTTGCGGAAAAGGCGAAGGCGGCTCTTTGACCGCAGTCCGAAAAGCCTTTTATCCGTAAAGGGCTTTTCGTTTTTTTGCAGAGATGATTTTGACATCAAAAAGCAATCCGCTCATTCGGGAAACCCTTTCCCTGAAAGAGAAAAAGGGCAGGAAGGAGACGGGGCTTTTTCTCGTCGAAGGCGCCAAGATGGCGTCGGAATGCCTGAAAAGCGGCATGGAGACGGAACGGGTGATCGCTTCGGAGAGCTATCGCGGAGAACTGCCCGAAGACGCCGTACGGGTTTCCGACGGGCTTTTCCGCCTCCTGTCCGACGAAAAGACCCCGCAGGGAATTCTCTGCCGGGTGCGCATTCCGCGGCGCACGCTTCGTCCCCCCCAAGGGAGCTGTCTGCTTTTAGACGGCGTTTCCGATCCCGGCAACATGGGCGCGATCATCCGCACCGCCAGCGCGGCGGGATATAAGCAGTTATATCTCGCCGACTGCACCGATCCGTGGTCGCCCAAGAGCGTCCGCGCGAGCATGAGCGGCATTTTTTTCACCGAATTGTACATCGCGCCGCGCGCGGAAATCCTTCAAACGCTGGAAGGGATTCCCGTCTTTGCGGCGGACATGGAAGGAGAAAACATCTTTTCCTTTTCCCCGCCCGCAGTCTTCGCGCTCGCCGTCGGCAACGAGGCGAACGGCATTTCGGAAGAGGTCTTTGCAAGGGCAGCGGCGCGCCTGAAAATTCCCATGCGCCCCGAACAGGAGAGCCTGAACGCGGCGGTCGCGGCGGGCATCGCGATGTACGCGCTGAAAAGAGAGCAATTTACAAAGTAAGAAAGAGGAGTGAAATTATGTCAGGACACAGCAAATGGCACAACATACAGGCAAAAAAGGGCAAGGCGGACGCGGCGAGAGGCCGTATTTTCACCAAACTCGGCAGAGAGATCGCCGTGGCGGCGAAGAATAATCCCAACCCCGACACCAACAGCAAGCTGGCGGACATCATCGCCAAGGCGAAGGCCGCCAATATGCCCAACGACAACATCATGCGCAGCATCAAGAAAGCGGCGGGCGAGATGAGCGGCTCCGATTACAAGGAACTCACCTACGAAGGATACGGTCCCGCGGGTTCCGCCGTCATCATCAAGACGCTGACGGACAACAACAACCGCACGGCGAGCGACGTGCGCGCGGTCATGGGCAAGCACGGCGGATCGATGGGCAACACCGGCTGCGTCTCCTACAATTTCGACAACAAGGGATATATCGTCATCGAGCGGACGGTGGAACTCGATGAAGACACGATGACGGAATACGCCCTGGAAGCGGGTGCGGACGACGTGGTCGCGGGCGACGACGTGTACGAGATCTTCACGACGCCCGAAGCCTTTTCCGACGTCCGGAAATATCTCGAAGAGAAGAACAAGGAACTCATGGCGGCCGCGCCCAAGTCCCGCCGCAACGACGAAGAGGAGCCGAAAATCAGATTCGTGCAGGCGGAAGTGGCGATGATCCCGCAGAATAAGATCACCCTTCCCGCGGACAAGGTCAAGACGTTCGAAAACATGCTCGAAGCGCTCGAAGAGCTGGACGACGTGCAGGAAGTCTATCACAACGTCGACCTGCCCGACGACGAAGAGGAATAACCGACCGCAAGTAAAAAACGGCGCCTATCCGACGTCGTTTTTGTTTTGCCGCCTTTCTGAAATTCTGAAAAATATCGCTATACAAAGGAGGATCTTATCTATGACAATCGCGGTGATCGGCGCGGGGGCGATGGGCTGCCTGTACGGCGGGTATCTCAGCGCCGAAAACAAGGTGATCATGATCGATTCCTATCGCCCGCAGGCGGAGGCGATCGCGGAAAAGGGGATCCGCATCGTCGAGACGGACGGTTCGGAAAAGACGTATAAAGAAAATATTTCGGCATGCCTTTCGGGCGAATGCAGGGAGAAGGCGGATCTCGTCATCGTGTTCGTCAAGAGTACGAACACGGATTCGGCGCTCGCGGAAAACAGGGCGCTGTTCGGCGAAGATACCCTCGTCCTCACCTTGCAGAACGGGGCGGGGAACGACCGGAAAGTGGCGAAATACGTTCGCCCGGAAAACGTCCTCATCGGGACGAGCAAGCACAACGCGGTCAATCTCGGCGGGGGGCGCACCCGCCACGGCGGATTCGGCGTCACGATCGTCGGAAGCACGTCTGGCAGGGCGGACGCGGCAGAGAAGATCGCCGCGGCG
>DVGN01000001.1 GCA_018712725.1 Candidatus Scatosoma pullicola | reverse complement strand
GGCGATCGCACGGGCGCTGGTCAAAGAGCCGCGCATCATCTTTGCGGACGAGCCGACGGGCGCGCTCGATTCGGCGACGGGGAAACAGGTTCTGGACACGTTGAAGAAATTGGCGGCGGACAAATTGGTCGTCGTCGTGTCCCACGACCGGGAGTTCGCGGAGCAGTATGCCGACCGCATTATCGAATTGAAGGACGGGAAGATCATTTCCGACGTGTCGCGGACGGAGGCGACCAAGGACGTCAACGTCCGTTTTGTGGGGCAGAATACCATTTCGGTGCGGGACGGCTCGGCGCTCACGGAAGAGGACTTTCTTTCCATACGCCGCTTTTTGTCCGCGTCCAAGGGCGGGGCGGTGGTTAGCAGCGAACCGCAGGCGGTGCAGGAGACCCGCAGGCAGGAGGGCGGCGAGAGTACGTTCGAGCGCACGGCGGAGCCGACGCGGCAGCCGGTGTATACGGAAGAGGAAAAGCGGATGATTCCTTCCCGTCTGCCCTTCCGCCACGCCTTCCGCATGGGAGCGGCGAGCATACGGCTCAAACCCGTGCGCCTCGCGTTTACGATTTTTCTTTCCGTCGTGTCGTTTGTCGTGTTCGGACTGTTTTCCACGGTGATGTTTTACGACGCGGAGGCGGTGACGGAGGAAGCGCTGAAAAATTCGCAGATCGAATATCTGAACTGCCAGGGCGCTTACGCGGCTCGTCAGATCACCTGGCGCACCATGAACGGGGAAAAGAAACAGGACGGTCCGGCGGTAGACACCGTGATGTCTGCGGAGCTGTCCGACGAACAATATCTTTCCCTGAATGAAAAGTACCCGGGCAGCATCGCCGTTTTCGGCGGCAATGAGTGGATCGCGGGGCTGACGATAGAAGACGATCGTTTCTATTGCGGATTCTATCAGGGGTTCGCCTATGCGAAGGACGACAGCGGGATTGAAATGCTCGCGGGGCGGTTGCCCGAAAACGCGGGAGAGGCGGTGATTTCCGATTACACCTTTGCCGGCATGCGGTTCGGTGAATTCCGGGACGAAGCGGGAGAGGAAATTTTTTTGGAGGGGTACGGCGACTACGAGAAAATTCCCGTTCAGAACATCTGCGATACGCGGGTGAAGATCGTGGGCGTGTATGCGGCGGAGCCGGTTCCCGAACGGTTCGACGAACTGCGCAGCGCCTGTGATGACCATCGCTATACGGAAGACAACGGGAGCATATGGTGGATTGAACGGGACAGCGGGTTTTATTCGTACCTGCTCGTGGATGAGGCGTTCCTGCCGGTGTACCGCGATTATTCCGAGAGATTGTCGGCAAACGGATCGCTGCGGTCGGACGATTATTTTGCGGGATCGGATATCGAGGGGTCGCTGTATTATGATTGTCAGAGCGGCGAAGAGATGTACGGAGAAAGCGTCGACGAATTTAACCGATACGACGGAGTCAACGAGTTCGAACTCCTTCCCCTGTACGATCCTGCCGGAAAGGAAAGGGTGACGGAGATCGGAAACGGGGAAATTGCCGTCTCTGTATCCGTTTATGGCGAGATCATGGGAAGGGGTTATCTGGACGATGCCGTTCAGACAAGGGTGTATGAACTTGAAAATTCGTCCGAAGAGGCGGACTGGAGTGCGGCGTGGGAGCTGGATAACGAGTATCGCTACGGGGGAATTGCCGAAGACCTGATAACGCTTGAGTACGAATACTTTTCGACGGACGAAGAGGCGCTGGCCTGTCTTTCCCGCATGGACGCATTTATGCGGAAATGGGAAATCCCCGCCCCGCAGTTCTCGCTGAGCAACAGCACTTATTTTTTGGAGGAAGAGGTGGTTTTGGCGGGCGTCATATTGGAGAAGAATATGGGCAGCGCAGCCTATCTCGGACCCGATCTGTACGAAAAGTTTTATAAGAACGACAGGGGCATTGTCAGATATACTTACGAGACCAGGTATGTGCCCGATGAAGGCGCTTTTCTCAGCGGCGTGTTTATTCCCCGGACGCAGTACGAAAAGGGGATAAGGGCGCTCGTGTCGGCGTCGTTCGACGTGAGGGAGGACGATTCTATGATTGTCTTCATAAATGAGGAAATGCAACAGGTGGCAGCCGTCCATTCCAGTGTTCTCGTATTCCGGACGCTCACGCTGTTGGTGTGGCTGGGCTTTACGCTGTTTGCCGTGCTGCTGATGTTCAATTTCATCTCCGCTTCCATTACGGCCAAGAAAAAGGAGATCGGCATCCTGCGGGCAATCGGCGCGCGGGGTACGGACGTGTTTAAGGTGTTCTGGTCGGAGGCGCTCGTCGTGGGGGCGATTTGTTTTGTATTGTCAGCGATCGCCTGCGCGGTGCTCTGTCCCGTCATCAGCGGGGTCATCATCGAAAACACGACGCTGCAGGTGTCCATTTTGATCTTTACGCCGCTGACCGTCCTTTTCATGGCGGCCGTCGCGCTGATCACCTGCACCCTTTCCACAATCTTGCCCGTCGCCGTCTATTGCAAAAAACCGCCCGTGGAAAGCATCCGGGCGCTGTAAAAAAACAGAAAAAAAACGGGCGGCGCGCCCTTGCCGGACGGCAGGGCGCGCCGTTGTCTGTTCCGGCGTTTGAAAGCGGTCGTCAAAACCCTGTATGCCGCAAAATCCGAAATTTTTCTTCCGCGGCGGCGGGATTTTTCCCGAAAAACCGACCGCCCCGTGCGGACGGGCGGGCGGCTGTCCGCTATGACCATAAGAGGGGCATGAATATATTGAGGATAAAAAATTTAATGTTTTACGTAAAATTTGATTGACTTTCCGGAAATATCCGTGTTATAATGAAAATGTCGGGAGGATGCCCGCGCATTCCGGCCGGAGGGCAGGAGGCGGGGATTCCGACGTTTTCCGCGGCGGAAAGAGAGGGCGCGGACGGGGAGAAAAAATGAAATACATATTTGCGCTGCCGCTCATTTTGTTTCCGTATACCCTGCTTTTGGGGCTGTACTGCCTGTATTCGGGCTTTCTGATGGAGTCGGTGTTCGGAAACAACGGCTATCTGCTGCTGTTTGTCCTCTTTCTCTGCGCCGTCGCCGCCTTTTGCTTCACGCTGCCCCTCTGTCTCGTTTCGCTTGCGAAAAGGGCGGACGGCAGGGGCATGGCTTTGCTGAATATGGTCGTCAAGCTCTGCCATATCCCCGCGTATATCGCGATCTTTTTCCTCAGCCTGCTCTTTCTGATCTCCATATGGGGGATCGTCTTTGTCGTCGTGTTCGCCTTATACGACTTCGCGGCGATCGGCATGTCGGGCGCGGTGGGGGCGGTCGCCGCCTGTCGTTGTGCCGCAGAGGGGAAAATCGGGAAGCGCGGGGCGGTTTTGTATGCCGTCTGTCAGTTTCTGTTCTGTATCGATGTCTTTTTTTGCGTAAAGCTGTATAGACGCGCGCGGAAGGGGAACACTATTTCCGGAAGTTCCGCATTTCGGGTTCCGTCCGACTGAAAGCCGGAAGAGAGGCGTATAAAAAAAGCCGCGGAGAGAGCCGTTCTGCTCCCTTGCGGCGATGATACAAAAAGGGAAAAAGTGTCATTTTCGGGGCGGATATCCTTGACGGAGAGGCGAAAAGCGGATATAATCTTCCGTAAAGCACATCGATACGGAGGTTTTGCGGATGTCTGTCCGGGAAAAATCATATGCGCGCCGTTCGGGCGGGAGGGGAGCAGGCGGACGTTCCCTCGCCGTCAATGCGGCGTTTTTCGTCTTGATTCTCCTTTTCGGGATTCTCTATTTTTCATCCAAATATTGGGCGGAAAGAGGGGTGCAGAACGCCCTCAAAGCCTGTGCGAGCATTCTGTTCGTCTGCTGTTCCCTGTATAATCTTCTGACGGGCGGGCGCCGGAACGCCGTCTGCTGCCGCCTGCTCTTCGCGGGACAGGTGTTCGCCTGCGCGGGGGATATAGGGCTGAATTACGATTTCGTCGTCGGCGCGGCGCTGTTTGCCGTGGGGCATATCCTGTTCTTCGCGGCGTTCTGCGCGCTCGAAGCGCCCACTTTCCGCTCGGCGGCGGCGATCGGCGTCATCGCGGCGGCGTCCTTTTGCCTGCTGGCGCTCTACGACGGCTTTGATTTCCGCGGGTTCGATCTCGTCGTCTGCGTCTATGCCGCCGTCATTTCCTGTATGCTCGGCAAGGCGGTTTCCATAGGATTGTCCCCCTTGCTCGATCGGCGGGTGCGAGTCCCCGTATTGCTCGGCGCGGCGCTCTTCTATTTCTCCGACCTGATGCTCGTCTTTCATCAGTTCGGAAACGGCGGGGCGGTGTTCGACGCCCTCTGCCTCGGCACCTATTATCCCGCCGAATTTCTGCTGGCGTTCTCCGTGTTCACGATTTCCGCCTTCGGGTTCGGAAAGGGCGAAAAGCCCGTGTCCGATATGAATATTTTCGTGCGGATGTACTGCCGCACCTTTCAGGCGGTGTTCCGGTTTGCCATTCCGTTTTTGCCCTATCGCGCGCCCAAACTCCTGCACGCCGCGGGCGAAGCGGCGGAGGTCCTTCAAAAGGCGGGGGCGGACA